>NZ_RZQP01000022.1:0-51024 GCF_003998165.1 Mesorhizobium sp. M7A.F.Ca.US.007.01.2.1
CGCTTGGCGGCAGCGGCCGGCGAGCCGCATGCTGGAGGCGGCGCAGCGAACCGCCAGCCGCTGCCGCCAAGCGCCGGCCCAGGCTGCCTGCGCGCGGGCGAGCGTGTCGAGGGCACCCAGGGCGGCGCCGGCCCGGAAGGCGGCGTCGCCGTCACTCGGCGCGCCGGCGCTTGTGATCGCCCACGCGGGAACGGAGGGCGGCGCAGAGGAGCTGGCGGTCGCGGGATCGAGGCGAATCATAATTTGGAGAGTAAAGTGCCGGTGCGCTTTTCGCCATGATTTTCGTGCCAAAACGCACAGCCTGTCGGATCAGCACAACGACTGATAGTGTTGCATTATCAATCTCTTCACGAGTTCGTCCCTGCTAAGCCATTTGGCCAACAAGTAAGTCTCGACAGGGCACCTTTTTGCGCAGCCGGACGAAACTCCGTTCGGAAATGTGCCGGCTCGCGGCGTAGGAGCCTGCTCAGGTTCAGATGTCATGAAGGCATCTAACGCCCGATCTGCCGCGCAACTTCGGTCCCATATTCATTGCCGACGGGGTATCTGAGGGCGACGTTTTTTGCGGGTTTTTCCTGGTCGGCTTTGGAGGTGATGCTGGCGCCGATTGTCACAGGCTACTTCACTATCTGTTCCTTGACCGATGAGATCTTTTGCGCTGCGGCGCTCCCGTCTTTGCTGTGGGTCACCTTCTGACCCAAGCCCCAACGTACACACGCGGGAGTGTCCTACAAGCCATCGGTTTCGACAGATCGGATGGATTGGGCAGGCGAGCCCAAAAGCTGCGAGCTTAGAGCGGTTATAAATCGTAGTTGTAGCTGTGTAACAAACTGTGTAACAAAAAGCGCGAAAAGACTAGTATTTTCAGTATCATAGAGGTGAAAGGGAATCCCTCCCTCTCCGCCATCGATTTCCCATAACAGCCTGATTCGCAACGATTTTTCCGAATATCGGCTCTCTTTTGGTGCATTTCGTGGTACAAAGAGGCTTCCGCACAAGCCCCTATGGGCCGACATCATAAGAACCTCGATCTTATCGTCTCAGCGCCGCCACGATGCAGGAGGAGATAGAGAACATGTTCGGCTGCCTCCACCGCTTCGAGGAGAAACCAAGAAGCAGGTGAACGAAGTCTGCCGTGGTGATGCCAGGATGAAGATCAAGATTGATGCTGCGGGAAAGATTTAAGAGCCCCGCTTTGACAATCGTGACCGGCTTCCTTCGTCCTTCAATTCACTCCGCGTCAGGATTGTCGACAAGGCAGCCTGCACCATGGCATCCTTGGTAGTTGCCATGCACATCAAAGTTTGGCTCTCCCTGCCTGTCAAATTGCGGTCGAGTATCGATTGCCTGGTCAGGATTGTCGACCTTGCATCCCATGCCATGACAACCATTGTAGCTGCTATCGGGGCGGTAGTTACTCGTCGTGTGCCGTCGATTGTGATGATCGTCCGCCATCCCCTCGATCAGAGCGCCGAGAATAGCTCCGCCAACCATCGCGCCGACGTCATGACCGCGATGGTCATACATGCGGGCATTGGGATCAAAGCTGTCGCCACGTCCATGGTGGTAGCCGCCGACATCGGCGAAAATTCCGGAGCAGCCTTGCGCGACCCAAATATATTTGCTGCGTGGATTGTAGCCCCAGGTCCGGTTCAAAATACAAGGACTTCCAGAAGTCTGATGAATGAGTTGCGGCTTGCTCAGCGGGCCCGCCCAGCATTCGCCATACTGATAGTGCCTCGATTGGCATTCGACGGTCGATTGTGCGCGGGCATCAGAGATCATCCACGATGAGCCGAGCGCGAGCAAAGCAATGAACATGTAACGTAGCATGTGAACCCCTCCGGAGTGGTCAACGACCGGTTGCGTCGGTGTCATCGAAATGGAATTTCTTCCGCCAGGTGTCAGTCGTTGATCGCGGTGATCTTGATGGTGTTGCCGTCTCCGACGCCGGAGAACCAGACCTCGCCATCACCGATTGAGACGCCTTGCCAATTGGCGAACAGCGTCGGGTAGGTCTGCTTGAGGACGGTCTGTTTGACCTTGGCGGTAACGATCTTGTCGTAATCCGTCACGAAATGCGCGGCGTCGTTTATCTTGATCGCCTTGCCGCCGATCCGGGCGCGGAAGGGATAATCGATCATCGACGCGACGGTCTGCTTGTCGCCGGCACTGACAGCCTTCTGCAGCTTGTCGAAGAACTGCTGATAGGTTGTGTGACTGCCGAACAGCGCGTCAAGGGTCTGGTTTGTTTCAGCGGCGGTCTGCGCTGCCGCTGGACCCGCAACGGCGGTACTCAATAGCGCGGCGGAAACCAGCATGAATAGAGAGCGCCTCATCATAGGTCCTTTCACTCGGTCCGTTCAATTGCCAACCCATCAGCCTGGATTTGTCCTTCGGACGTTCGCGCCCTGACTGATGCCGACGGCGAACGGGAAGACGAATGGCATGCCGTCACTGACGAGAACTGACATATAGACGCGTCCATTGAATTTTTATTTCAATACACGCAAAAGGTGTAAAAAAGAATACCTAAACGTCGATTATGACGGACAGAGATGACGGTTAAGGTATCCAAAACCTTATTCGCGAGTGATATCGATACGAGCAGCGACGCCTATGTCTTAAATTCTCCCTCTATGACGCAATATGGATAGAAGCAGAAATCTGCCGTCACCTGTGCCACCGGCGTGGGTATTGTCCAACGGCATCCGACAGCAAGCGTTGGCCTGTGCCTGTTCAATTCGCTTCACTTCACGATGACCTTTGCTCCCTTCGGCACCAGACTGTAGAGTTCGATCACATCCTCGTTGAGCATGCGAATGCACCCTGAGGACGCTTCAGTTCCTATGGTCCAGGGCTCTGAGGTGCCGTGGATACGATAAAGCGTATCCACGCCGTTCTTGTACAGATAGAGAGCTCGCGCGCCGAGCGGATTGTGCGTGCCGGGCCTGATCATGCGCGGCAGGTCGGGCGACTGGTTACGCATGTCGTCAGTCGGATGCCATGCGGGCCACTCCGCCTTACGCCCTACGCTGGCAATGCCCGACCAACTGTAACCGCTAGCCCCGACGGCGACACCATAGCGCCGCGCCATCCCATTGAGGCGGTATAGATAGAGGAACCTCTGCCGTGTATCGATCAACACCGTACCGGCAGGCAAGCGTTCCGGGGGCGTCACATCGACAGGCAGAAAGCGTTGGTCAAACTTGCTGCGATCGACGATGAAGACCTCATGCGGCTCCCTCGCGTAAGCGGCTTTCACGCGAACTAACTCTGTAGCCGTATTCGGGCTACCTTTTCCATCCGCCAGGCAACCGACAAGGAGCGCCGCCAGCGCCAATACAAAGCCCGACCGCACGAACTGGCGGATGCATTCCGGTCTTTCGTCTCTGCTCGAAACCGACCCGTTAATCGAACGGCCAAATGCTAGCGATCCAACTGGAGGAATGCGCACAGGCCGCTTACTCTTGGCTAGCTTCATCTACTGGCGAACCTTTTTCCTGGGCCCGCAACTGGTCGATGTGGATCGGCCGCTTTAGAGTTCGCTTTACTCGGTGAGTGTCATCCGCGACCGATTTCCCCGTCGGCGAAACACCCTGCAGATAGTGCTTCTGCCACTTCATCTCCTTGGTAAGCTCGTCGTTCATCTGCAGGCCGGCCGAAAACCGTCGACGTTCGCTATTCCAAACCTTATGTTCTTTATGGAACTCAGGATCGTCCTCCATCGGACGAATGACCGGCTGCACCTGCTCGATAGCGACACTTGGCATCATGGTGACGAAACAGAATGGCTCGTCCTTGGCAAAAGTGACAGACCCAGGGCGGGTGAAGCGCCAATTCATGGTGAAACTGAACGGCAGCCAGTTGGTTTCCACCAAGCCGTCCAGGGGCGCGATTCCGTCCTTCATCCGGTTGGGAGAGCCGCGAGCCCACACCATCCAGCCCGGCTCGGTGCGAAACACGTAACCCGGATGAAAGGTTACTATGCCGTGCCCGAAGGTCGAGCTGATGAATCGGTGCGTGACGTTCGGTTCGTTTACATGGAAGGCGACGTCTTTTGTAGTGTTGTATCCGTTCCAAGTAACAGTCACATTTATGGGGTTCAGCAATTCCCATCCGCTGGCATTGGCGATTGAAAGCGGCGTGCAGCGGTAGGCGAAATGCTGGTCGGTCGCATCCATCCAATCTCGCGTCCCCTCCGCGGCGACAAGCTCAGGCGGGTTCGGAGCCTGGATCATGCAGTCAAGACGAGGGCCGGTCATACTCTCCGCTATCCTCAAACGATTCGATTCTAAGTTGCTGATCACGTCGCCAACCGTAGCGGCATGACCAGGATAGAAGGAGGCACTATGGGCCTGCCGGTCCGGTAGGTCCCTCCGGTCCCACCGGCCCCACCGGTCCGGCAGGTCCCTCCGGTCCCGCAGGTCCGGCAGGTCCGCTAGGTCCCTCCGCACCGGGCGCGCCGGGAGGTCCAGACGCGCCGGTATCGCCGGGCGCTCCAGGTGTCCCGTCCGATCCGGGCAGTCCGACAGGCCCAGCAGGTCCGCCAGGTCCCTCCGCGCCGGGCGCGCCGGGAGGTCCAGACGCGCCGGTATCGCCGGGCGCTCCAGGTGTCCCGTCCGATCCGGGCAGTCCGACAGGCCCAGCAGGTCCGCCAGGTCCCTCCGCGCCGGGCGCGCCGGGAGGTCCAGACGCGCCGGTATCGCCGGGCGCTCCAGGTGTCCCGTCCGATCCGGGCAGTCCGACAGGCCCAGCAGGTCCGCCAGGTCCCTCCGCGCCGGGCGCGCCGGGAGGTCCAGACGCGCCGGTATCGCCGGGCGCTCCAGGTGTCCCGTCCGATCCGGGCAGTCCGACAGGCCCAGCAGGTCCGCCAGGTCCCTCCGCGCCGGGCGCGCCGGGAGGTCCAGACGCGCCGGGCACTCCAGGCGTACCAGCCTCGCCGGGTGCGCCAGGCGCCCCCGGCTGTCCCCAAACATTGGTGGAAGGCGTCGGCAAGTTGCCAACGTCTTTTACGATGTGCGATGGAAGGAAGTCGCCACGATCACGCTGAATCAAGGAACGACCTGGCTTGTCGGCATAATAATCGTTCTGACCATCCGTGACCGCGCACTCGAAATTCTGGTCCGGATCCTTGCAGAAGACTGTCTTCGGGGCGCTTCGATCGCCATTGGTGCCGAAGTGGAATCTCAAACCGGCCATCGCAGAAAAATCGCCGCTTGAGGAGACGTCGCTGTTCGTCAGATCGAAGCTGAAATCACTGTAGATAGAAGTCGCTATCCCGCTTCCGAACTCGGTCAGGTACTCGGCGCCGCCAACAAGTTGCGTTCTACCACCAAAGGCGTCGCGATGACGCAGGCCGCCATTAACCTTGAAGTTATCCGTAGGATAGTACCCGACCCTGCCTTCGGCGAACGGGCTGACGTCCTCTTCAAGTGAGTTCCATTCTATACCGGCAAGTCCCTCAAGCGTGACCCGGCCCAGATAGTACTGGCCTTCAACGCCGAGCTTGCCTTCGACATAACCGTTTTCAAGAACTCCACCATCATCGTAACCACCTCCGCCGTGAAGGTAGCTTCCATACAGACCCAGCGCCCCAACTTTCGGATCACGGCGGAACAGATGCGCGGCGGCACCTGTGAAGTTACTGTTTGGCGTCACGCCACCAATCGCATCGACCTGGAAGCCGTATTTTTCACCGAGCGGGAGCGCCACGGAACCGTCGGTAAAGGCATACGGGTCGTGACCGTTGGTTCCCGCGCCGAATCCGACACGCACATTGGGCGCGGCAACGGCACGAGTGTCGGATTGCGGATTTGACAGGTACATGCGCCTCTCAACCGAGGATAGCGCAGCCATCTCGCGACTCTGGGCCACCGAACCCTTGAGGGTGGCCAGTTCTTCTTTAACCTGAGCAGTCTCGGCGTACGCGGCCTCAAGTTTGCGCGCCATCTGCTTCTGATTTCGCTGCAGGTCCAAAATCATCTGATAGAGTTGTTCGTTGCTTGGCGCCCCGGCTAGCGCGGGGGTAATCGCGACATAGATGGATGCGAACGTTAGAATAGAACAACTGGCAAATAAAATTCTCTTATGCTGCCGCATCCCGCACCCCTTCTGCGCACCGCCGCCCTCGTTATCTACCTCGCCATGCGCACGATACATTCCTGTTCGATTATGCATAGAAGGCGAGCCATCTAACGAATGCGGATTTATCCAACCCTCTCCTTGAAGTAATTAATCTCGCAATTATTCACAATCGCAGTAACTGTCATATCCTTACACTTACTGTCAGTCGCTTGAGGATGCTTCTCGAATTCCTTCCCTGTCATCTTCCAAATTGATGAGATCGGCAATCTTCTCTCTGGACAGGGTCGGCACGATCATTCTAATCGGGGAAGGCAAAGCCTGACCCGCGAATTGCGTGCAAGGGGAGAAGCATGTCGGATTTCTTGGCTCTTCGACGCAGCCGGCTCACGATGGTGTCCAGGTGGGCATAGTTGAAGTCATAGATGTCTGCGCCCATGGCTTCGACGAGCGCGCGGCGATCGACGGTCTTGCCACGCTCACTGAACAAGCGTTCCAAAAAGTGCCGTTCCGAGGTGGTCAAGCGAAGGCGATGGCCCATGCCGTCGGTAAGCACCCAGCCGCCTTCCTCCAGGGCCCATCGTGGGGCCGGAGACGACGAAGGGGCGCGGCGCCTGTTGAGACGTTCATTGACCGCCATCACCGTGGCAGCAAGCTCCCGAACATCAATGGGTTTGACGAGGTAAGCGTCAGCGCCCGCTTCAAGACCATTGAGCCGGTCGTCGATGGAACTCCGGGCCGTCGCCATGACGATCCCGACCGATTGTAAGGCCCGCAAATGGGTAGCTATGGAAAGGCCGTCTTCGCCCTCCAGGCCAATGTCGAGAATGACGATTTCAGCCGGCTTGGCGGCACAGGCTCGGTAGAGGGCGGCAGCATTGTGGAATCCATGTACGTTCAGGCCCAATCTGGATAGTCCGAAGACCATCTCCTCGCGGAAATCCCTGTCGTCATCGACAAGATAAACAAGGGGGGAGATCACGACATCGCCATGCTTGTAGCCTTCTCCGATCATCTACGGACCCCATGCAGCAATCTGATACCATTCGATTTCATTTATTCGCCGCATTGTCTATATTGTTTGTGTGTCTTGTGCCGCAAACGTTATGGGCGCTTCCGCTGAAACCGACGGACGGCCTCAAGGCTCCGGTTTCACTCAGCGGTCACCTCGCAATCTTTCATGATCCCACCGGCGCGCTCACGTTCAATGATATCGTTTCCAAGCGCTCCAACATCCAGTTCGAACCCATCCCTTCGATGCTCACGCAGGGCTATCAAAAGGGCGCAATCTGGGTCCGGTTCTCCCTGTCTGCCTCCACGGCTCCAAGGCAATGGCTGCTGCAGGTAGAACGGCCCTTGATCGAACACATCACGCTGTATGTCTCTGACGGGGCGGGAGGTTATTCGGTCTTGCCCCCTGGCCGACTCAACCTAGGGGATGGAGCAGACGCCGACGCATATCCGGCCGTCTTCCCAATTTCCGTGCCGTCCACCCGAACCGATTATTACATCCGACTCCAATCGTCGACCTCGATCACCACTTCGCTGAACCTTTGGCAGAGTCAAGGCTATGAAGAGTATCGCCGATCCGACGATTGGATCATGGGCATGGTGGTTGGCGCGATTTTCGTCATGATCTTCACCAATTTTCTGTATGCCGTATGGCTCCGGGATTCTTTATATCTTCTATACATCGCGGTTATCATAGAGTCTGGGCTAATAAGTCTCTTCCACATGGGATACGCATCCGAAATTCTGAGGTCTCTAGAGCCGAAAACCATACACCTCATTTGGGGTATTATCGTTTGCTTATACAGTATAGTTCTGATATTATTTTTATCTAGACTGTTTGATTTTCACCGCCAATTGATCTGGGCGTGGCGCATCTCCCAGGGCGTTGTACTGCTCAATGGCATCGCCTTGGCTTTTGCGATTGTGGGACGCTACGGCGACGTCGGGTTTTTCGTATCGCGACTGCAGCAGCTGTCTCTCATCTTCATTTCGCTGCTGGTGCTCTATCTGCTCATTGTGCGGCGACGGTATCAATATCTGCTGTCGGCGATTGCATTTTTGAGCGTAATCTCTGTCATGCTGGTTATGCAGATGATGTATACTGGGGCCAACCCGTTCCAACTGGATGGCTCTTTGTCCAGATTCTTGGCCGGCGGGACCGTGATTCACCTGGCGTTGCTCAGCGCGGCCGTCGCGAAGAGAACGCGGCTTGCCGAGCGCAGCTTGAGCGAGGAAAAGGACCGCGTCATCGCAGTGTCGCGCTTGGCCGAGCAGGAGCTGACTATCAAGGTGCGCGAAAGGACCGCTGAGCTTGGGGAAAGAAACACCTCGCTCATGGTGGAAGTGGATCGACGTCACCTGCTTGAACTCAAGCTCAGGCAGGCTCTGGACACCGCCAACGATGCTCTGGCTCAGCAGCGGGACTTTGTGGCCTTGGTATCTCATGAGTTTCGCGGCCCGTTGGCCGTCATCTCTGCCGCCGCCGACAATCTGTCATCTTCTGCAGGTGAAAGCGCCGACAATATCAAGTTGCGCACCACAAGGATCCGCCAGACCGTCAAAAGGATGTCATCGCTGATTGAAAACGTCCTAGCCTTCGACCGGCTCAATGGCGGGCACGAAACTCTTCCCAGGATCAAGATGTTCGACCTGAATGAGGTTTTGCACGCCGCCGAAGCGGGGTTGGATGATGCTGCGGCCGGACGTGTTAGCTTCACTCACGGCGATGAAGTGATTGTGAAAGGTGACCGCAACCTGCTGGAGATTGTGATACAAAATCTGATCCAGAACGCCCTGAAATACTCATCGGTGACCAGCTCTGTGACGATCCGGCTGTCGACTGAGCAGGGCATGGCGTTTGTACACGTGGCGGATCAGGGCTCTGGCGTAGCGCCCGACGACCACGAGTTCATATTCATGAGGTATTATCGCGCCGCGGGCCAACTGGTAAACGGCTCCGGTTTAGGGCTCTACATTTCACGCGAGATCGCCCGGCAGCATGGCGGCGGTCTCATACTGGCCGCCAGCGACGTCAACGGGTCGACATTCCGCCTCTCACTGCCCGTCGAGCGGAACTGGCCTGCCCCTGAAAAGTGATCCCCCTGACATATGGCCTTTGGGCCGAACCAGGACTGAAGAAAATGGCCGGAAAGAGACACAGTTGCGGCCGCTCATTGTCTACCGTTAACCTCCGGCAAATCTTGCGGATCTGGTAGAGAGGCGGCGATAGAGCCGCTCGAGCCGGGACACTCTGGCCTTCGCGGAGGCCGTAAAGCTTCGGCGATGGGCAGGCCCATTCGGCATCTCCGCACATCGCTTCTGTCCGCAAGCGCAGCCATGCCGCTGTGAATTTACCAGCCGGTTTAGCCCAAATGGGGAAGAGGCCCGGCCCACGATCTCGTAACGGTTGGTTCGCCGAACCCAGTTAGGAGACCACGATGCGCAAAGCCTCTCTCGCCATCGCAGCTTTCTTCAGCCTTGCCACTGTTGCATCGGCATGCGTGTCGATGGACGGCAACGTCGTCGTGAACAACTGCAATTATCGCGTCATGGGAAATTACAAAGGCTCGGATGGCAGTTGGGGTGGCTTCGGACCCATCCGCGCGGGCGGCCGTGAGGCAATTTCCAAAAGGCGCGATGCCGGCTGGGACATCAGCTATTGCAACTACGATTCCTGGGTGGCAGGCACATGTCGGCCGAAGGATCCCAGGCAGATGTAAGCTTTCAAGCACGTCCCTTCGCGCGCTTGGCTCTTTGCCGACGATGTTGGCCGGCATCGAACGCCTGCCACTCTGTCGGCGCACGATAAATCCGTTACTGCTCCTTCTTGAACAGGTCCTGGAAGATCAGCTGGCCCCAAGTGCGGCCACGTGCGTGCACCAATGCGCCGCCCTCGTTGAGCTTCCCCAGCTTGACCGGTGCGAACCCGAGTTGTCTGGCCAAGGCCGCCACGGGAGCGATCGCGTCCTCGTCGTCGCTCGACAGAAAGACGACCCGGTGCCCGCCCTCGACGATCGGATCGGCAGCCAAGGTGGCCGCAATCAGGTGATTGAAGCCTTTGACGAGCTTGGCGCCGGTGAACGCCTTCGCGACGAAGGCGGAGGACGGCAGACCGTCCAGCTCTTCGGGGACTGGAAACACGTTCGTCGCGTCGATGATCGTCTTGCCTTCCCAGCTTGGCAGCGCCTTCGCGACATCCGGGTACGATTCAAAGCGGACAGCCAAAAAGATGATGTCCGCCTTGACGGCGTCCGCCAGTGTTTTCGGGATGATCGTGGGTCCGATCGCGGCCGCGTCGGATGCAAAGCTTTCGGGGTCGCGCGTGGTTGCCACGGACACTTCGAGGCCCTTGCGGGCAAATGCCTTGGCAAGAGCCTGGCCGATCTTGCCGAAGCCGATAATTGCGTAGCTCATGTATACTCTCCTTCAGTTTACCAGGCCCTGCGGGCTCGGGATATCGAATGGAATGAACGGCGGGGCGTAGCGGGTCAGATTTGCGCCAAGCCCCCGTCGACGGCGACCTCGCTGGCAGTCATGAAGCTGCTGTCGGGCGACGCGAGAAACGCAGCCGCCGCCCCGATCTCCGCTGGATCGGCCATACGCTGAAGCGGATTCATCGAGGCGAAGACCTTCAAGCCCTCCTCGCCTATCGCTGCCTTCGCGAGTTCGGTCGCCGTCGGCCCGGGCGACAGCACGTTTACCCGGATGCCGGTGCCTTTCAAGTCTTCCGCCCAGGTCCGCGCGAGGTTGCGCACCGCCGCTTTGCTCGCGCTATAGACGCTGAATGCGGGCGCGCCCGTGGTGCCGGCGCTCGATCCGGTCAGGATAATCGAACCGCCCTCGCCCATCAGCGGCAGCGCCTTCTGGACCGTGAAGATCGTACCCTTCACATTGGTGTTGAAGGTCTCGTCAATGTGCCCGGCGGTGAGCTTGCCGAGCGGAAGCAGGCTTCCCACCCCGGCGTTGGCGAAGATGATGTCGAGGCTTCCGCACTCGGCCTTCACCGCCGCGTAGAGCCGATCGAGGTCGGCCTCATCCGAGACCGAGCCCTTCACCGCGCGGGCATTGGGCCCGAGCTCGGCCACAGCGGCGTCTAGCGCTTCCTGCCGGCGGCCGAAGATGAAGACGAAGGCGCCCTCCTCGATGAAGCGCTTTGCAGCGGCGAGGCCGATGCCGGTGGCACCACCCGTTATAACCGCAACCTTACCATCCAGTTTTCCCATGACTTAATCCTTCCAGGCTCTGTCTTTGGTCGTTCGGGGACGCCCCGAGAACCTTTAGATGGGCCCGCCGGGGTCGCGCGGTGAGTGCGGAAGCGCGCACATCGGTGGTGCAGAATCGATCCGCTTTCAGGATTGACGCCAGCCCGCGACGATCCGTGTCCGCCGTTCGGAATAGCGTCGCCCTTGTCGACACAAGCCACGATATCCCGCCCCTACTGCTGTAGGATGTGTTAGATACGGGCTTTGGAAGGCGCACCGCGCGGTGCCGGATTGCACCATGATCGACTGGGATGACGTTCGCTACTTTCTAGCCGTCGCACGCGGAGGCTCGGTGCGGGCTGCCGGCGCGCAGCTCGGGGTGAATCACTCGACCGTGCTGCGACGCATCGCACAGCTTGAGGAACGCCTCGGGGCGCAAATGTTCGAAAAGCTGCCTTCGGGCTACCGCCTGACCGCTGCGGGCGAGGAGGTCCTCGATCTCGCGAACCAGATGGAAGCGTCGTCGCACCAGCTGGAGACGCGCGTCTTCGGGCGCGACCAGAGCGTACGCGGACTTCTGCGGGTGACGCTGGCACCGCCCCTCGCGACGCACCTGCTCATGCCGGACTTCGCCGATTTCGCGCACCTGCATCCAGACATCGAGATGGAAATCCTGTCGTCCGGCGAGCTGGCAAATCTGACCAACCGAGAGGCCGACGTGGCGATCCGCGTCGTCTACGACCGCAAAACCCTGCCGCTCAATCTTCACGGCCTGAAGGGAGCGGAGGTGTTTGGCGGCGTCTACATGTCCCGCGACCGGCTGGCCGCGTGGCGTGCGGGCGCACCTGATCCCATCCGGTGGATCGTCATAAGCGTTCATGGAATTCCAGAGTGGGCCAGCGCGGGTGAGGTTGGCACCACGGGAGTTCCATTCAGGATCACGGACGCCGAGGCGCAGATCGTTGCCGTACGGCAAGGTCTCGGGATCACGACACTGCCGTGCTTCGTCGGAGATGCCGACCCCCTGCTGGTGAGGGTGCCGGGCACCGACCTGCACCTGTACGGAACGCTCTGGCTTCTCACACATGGGGAGACACGCAAGACGAAGCGCGTGCGGCTCTTCACTGAGTTCGTATCCCGCAGGCTCGCCGCCTACGCTCCGCTTCTCGCGGGACTGTCCACATCGCGCGACTGACGCCCGGCGGGTCGCCCGCGACGCTTGCAGTGGATAGGTGCCTGCAAGCGGACAGCGGCATCTATTGCGGTTGCAAATGCTCGGCCATGAAGTCGATGCACGCCTCAGTCTGGGCCTGATCTGTCGACCGGCCGGCCAGAAAACGTTGAACTAATCGGTCCCTGGGGGCATGGGCGGTGGAGGAATGGGCGGCGGCGGCACAGGAGGTTTCGGAACGGATGCCTTCTCCGAAGATCCCTCTGCTTCACGGCGCGTGACCAGTCGCTGATCTGACCTCAGGCCGCCTCACCCGACCGGTGCTCGGCAATCGCACTCAGAAAAACCTGGCCGAATTCCTTGAGCTTTGCCGCCCCAACCCCATTCACTTCAGCGAAGGCGTCGAGGTCGTGCGGGCGGCGCTCGGCCATGTCGATCAGCGTGCGATCGGAGAACACCACATAGGCCGGCACCTGGCGCTCCTTGGCGAGCCGCAGGCGCAAGGATTTAAGCGCGGCCAGTAGCCCGGTGTCCACAGCCGACTGCCCGAGATCCTGCCCGGAGCGCATCTTGCCGCGCAAGGCGCGGCTGCGCACCTCGACGCGATAATGGAACGGCATCTCGCCACGGCCAAGCGCATGGCCTTTTTCGGCGATGGCGAGGCCGCCATGGCCGGCCGGATCCGGCATCAGGAACCCGCCGGCGACGAGTTGCCGGATCAGCGACAGCCAGAAATCCTTCTTGTGCGCCAGACCACTGCCGAAACTCGTGAGCCTCTGGTGGTTCCTGGCAAGCACCTTCTCGGTTTCATGGCCGAGCAGGATGTCGATGACATGACCGGCACCGAAACGCTCACCGCTCTGGGCGATCGCCGTCAGGATGATCCGAGCCTCGGCTCCGCCATCGGCGCGCGGTGCCTGGTCGAGGCAGGTGTCGCAATTGCCGCAAGGCTGCGCTTCCTCGCCGAAATAGCCGAGCAGCACCTGGCGGCGGCACTGCGCCGTCTCGCAATAGCCTATCAGCGTGTCGAGCCGGCCATGCGAGCGCCTCTTGTGCTCGGGCGGCGCATCCTCGTCGTCGATGAACAACCTGCGCATGCGGATATCGCCCAGGCCGAACAGCATATGCGCCTCGGCGTCCCGCCCATCGCGGCCGGCGCGGCCTATCTCCTGGTAGTAGGCCTCCAGGCTGCCCGGCATGTCGGTGTGGAAGACATAGGCGACGTCAGGCTTGTCGATGCCCATGCCGAAGGCGATGGTCGCCACCATGACGACGCCGGACAAGGTCATGAAGCTGTTCTGGTTGGCGTCACGCGCCTCCTTGCTCATGCCGGCATGATAGGCGAGCGCGGTGACGCCGTTCTTCTCGAGGAAGGCCGCCATCTCCTCCGTCTTCTTGCGCGACAGGCAATAGACGATGCCGCTGCGGCCGGGATGGCGCTCGACGAAGCGCAGCAATTGCCGCTTGCTGTCCTGCTTGGCCTCGATGGCAAGCTTGATGTTCGGCCTGTCGAAGCCCAGCACCAGGGTCTCGACGCGCTCGGCAAACAGCCGGGATTCGATGTCGGTGCGCGTGCCTTCGTCCGCCGTTGCCGTCAGCGCGATGATCGGCACGCTGGGAAAGATGCCGCGCAGACGCGACAGGTCCTCGTATTCGCGCCGGAATGCCGGCCCCCATTGAGAAATGCAATGCGCCTCGTCGACGGCGATCAGGCTGATATCGAGCCTGGCCAGCGCCTCGAGCATGCGCTCGGTCATCAACCGCTCCGGCGCGAGATAGAGCAGGCGCGTCTGGCCCGAGGCGACGCGACGCCATGCGGCGATATTGGCATCGCGGTCGATCGAGGAATTGATCGTATCGGCGGCCACGCCGGCAAGCCGCAAGGCGGCGACCTGATCCTGCATCAGCGCCACCAGCGGCGAGACGACAATGGTGAGCCCGCCCAGGACAAGCGCCGGCACCTGGTAGCAAAGCGATTTGCCCGCACCAGTCGGCATCACAGCCAGCACATGACGCCCGGCCAGCAGCGCGTCCATGACATCGGCCTGCCCGGGGCGAAAATCATCGAAGCCGAACACGTCCTTGAGCACGCGCCGCTTGGGATCCAGCTCTTCTGTCGCGAGGGCCGCCGGTGCCTGCATCACCGCGCGTCCACGGTCGGCGTGCTTATTGGCATGTCATAGCCGAACTCGGCGCAGAAACGTTGGACGCGGGCGAGAAATGCCGGGGGCAGGCCGCCGAGATAGGTCCTGAATTCTTCATTCCGTTCCCATTTTCTCAACGAAGCCACCCGGATCGGATTGTCCGGGTCCTCGCTGAAACGAATGCGCGGTGTCAGTCCGAATGACTGCGCGATTCTGTCCTGCTGCGCATCGGGCGCGCCGATCATGTCTTCGTAGCGGACGAAAAGGATCTGCCGGTGCGGTTGTGCCTTCTTCAGCCGGATCAGCGCGTCGTATTCGGTCAGCCAGCGTTGCGGCGTGACGTGGAACCGACGCTGGTTGCGTGTTTGCGGATGCGAACTTGTCAGCGTGTCGAATGGATGGCGCACGCAATAGATCAAGCCGATGGAGGTCGGTAGCTTCGCCAGATGCGCAAAACCGCGCGCATCGCGCTTGACGACGAGGTTCGATTCCGGCCGGTCCAACATGTCCAGCATTGCGTATCGCGCTTCGGGCGGATGGACGAAAATGTCCTCGAAACACCTCATCAGCCGCTGTGTCAGCGTCGTCCCGCTGCGTGCGCAGCCCGAAATGAAAATTCTGTTGGCGGGCGTCGCGCGTGCATATCTGCGTCTTTGCATGCGCTGTCTCAGAGACAGCGGCACGAACCGCAGGAACTCCCGCACAACCCTTCGCGCAGCCGCCCCAAACGCAGCCTCAAGCCTGTGAGCGCCCTTCATCCGGAATTCCGCTGGGCCGCGCGGCGCGGAACGCGCCGCTTGGGGTCCATGGCCAAGATGCTCGTCGCCGACATCAGCATCAGGCGGACACCGGGCTGGAATTTCGTAGACTGGAGAGGATGTGGAAACCGGTCAAGACGACTCTCTGCGTGACGCTTTGGAGTAGCGCAGCCGTCATCCAACCACAACGCCCCCTTTGCAGGAACCTGCCGTTGATGCGGCCATCGGCGCCTGCCAGCCGGATGCCGTGCACATCCGAAAGCGGCTTCCCCTAGGATACCTGCACCCCCGCTGGATTCCGCCACGCACCACGATGTAAGCTCCGTCCGGCAAGCCAGGGAGGGCGCGATGCTGCAGACCAGACAGAATGTTCTCGGCGAGCGGTTCCACCTGCAGCGCGCCGCCTTCGAGGCGCAGCCTTTCCCCAACTTTGACGTTCGCAAGGATCGCCTCAAACGGCTGCTCGCGCTGACCGAGCGGCATGAAGCCGACATCTGCACCGCCATCGACACCGACTTTGGCGGCCGTTCCGCGCATGAGACGCGCCTTGCGGAACTGTTCGTCGTACGCGCCGGCATCCGCCACGCGCTGTCGCACCTCAGGGGCTGGATGCGCGAACGCCGCGTTGCCACCACCATGCCGTTCCTGCCCGGCAGAAATCGCCTCATCCCGCAGCCGCTCGGTGTCATCGGCATCGTGTCGCCCTGGAATTATCCTTTCCAGCTCGCCGTCGCGCCGGTCATCGCGGCACTCGCGGCCGGCAACCGCGTGCTCATCAAACCTTCCGAGCTGACGCCGGCATTTTCCGCGCTGCTGGCCAAACTCGTTGCCGAGCATTTCGCACCCGATGAGCTCAGCGTCATCAGCGGCGATGCGAAGATGGGAAAGGCCTTCGTGTCGATGCCTTTCGATCATTTGCTGTTCACCGGCTCGACCGCGGTCGGACGCCAGGTCGCGACCGCCGCGGCCGCCAATCTGACCCAGGTCACGCTCGAACTGGGCGGCAAGTCGCCGGCAATCTTCGATCCATCCTGCGACCTAGACGCGGCGGTATCCAGCATTGCATACGGTAAGCTGTTGAATGCCGGGCAGACCTGTATCGCGCCGGATTATCTTCTGGTGCCGAAGGGGCAAGCAGGCACGGTCGCTGCCAAGCTCGCAACGGCGATCGCCAAGCTCTACCCGACTCTACGCGACAACCCCGACTATACCGCCATCATCAGCGATCGGCACCACCAGCGCCTGCGCGACATGGTCACTGAAGCGCGTGACGCCGGCGCCGATGTCACCGAAATCAACCCGGCCGGCGAGGAACTTGACGCCAATAGCGGGAAGTTGCTGCCGACCCTGGTCCGCAATGCCGGCGCAAACCTGCGACTGATGCGCGAAGAGATCTTTGGGCCGGTGCTGCCCATCGTAGAATACACCGGGATCGACGAGGCGATCGCCCATGTGAACGGGGCCGACCGCCCGCTGGCACTCTACTGGTTCGGCCGCGACAGCGGCAACCGTCAACGCATCCTGCACGAGACAATTGCCGGCGGCGTCACCGTCAACGACTGCATGCTGCATCTGGTGCAGGAAAACCAGCCCTTCGGCGGCGTCGGCGCCAGCGGCATGGGCGCCTATCACGGCGAATGGGGCTTTCGCACCTTCAGCAAGGAGAAGCCGGTTTTCCTGCAGTCGCGGCTGAGTGCGGGAAGCCTGCTGCGCCCGCCCTACGGCAAGACGTTCGAGCGGCTTTTCAGCCTGCTGCGGCATATCACCTGACCGACCGAGCTACGCAGCCCCGGTGCATTAAGACTATCTTCACCACGGTGCGGCAGGGTCCTCATCCTGCGGTGATGTCTTGAGTACCGCGGCGCCACAAGCGCCCAGGCAACAGACCCGCGCCTCTTTCTGGGGTGCGGGTCATTCCCCACTCGATCTCTTACCCCTCGTTAGAGCAATTCCAGGAAAAGTGTGAAGCGGTTTTCCGTCTAGAATTGCGTCAAAACAAAGAGTTAGAGCAGCTCGCCGTTTCCGTGAAACGGTGAAATGCTCTAGCCGAGGAAATCGGCCCGGTGCGGCGTAAAGCTGTCGACCAGCCGCCCCGCTTCGAGCGCCTTGACCCCGTGCACCAGGCCCGACGGCACGATGAAACTCCCGCCCGTTCCAACGATCTCGGTCCGACCGTCGATGGTCACCTCGAAGCGGCCATCGGCGACATAGCTTGCCTGGACGTGCGGGTGCGAATGCAGGGCGCCGACGCCACCCTTGTCGAAGCCGAATTCGACCAGCATCAACTCGTCAGTGTGCAGGAGAATGCGGCGCCTGTTGCCGTCCGGTGTCGCCGTCCAGGCGCCCTCGCCGGCATGCGCGAAGATCTTTGCGGTCATCGTCGTCTCCTCAGAGCAATTCCAGGAAAAGTGTGAAACGGTTTCCGTTCGGAATTGCGTCAAAACCTAGCGTGCCAGCCAGCCACCATCCACCGGCACCACCGCGCCATGCATGTAGTTCGACGCCGGCGCCAGCAGGAAGACGGCGGCATCGCCAATATCGCCCGCCTCGCCCCAGCGACCGGCCGGGATGCGCGCCAGGATGGCGGCGCTGCGGTCGGGATCGGCGCGCAGCGCCTGCGTGTTGTTGGTTTCGATATAGCCTGGCGCGATAGCGTTGACGTTGATGCCTTTTTGCGCCCATTCGCAGGCAAGCAGCCGGGTGATGCCCAGCACGCCATGCTTCGAGGCGGTGTAGGACGCCACGCGAATGCCGCCCTGGAAGCTCAGCACCGAGGCAATGTTGACGATCTTGCCTTTCCGCTCAGCGGCCAAGGCACGCCTGGCAAAGCTTTGGCAGAGCAAAAAAACCGCCTTCAGATTGACATCCATGACGTCGTCCCAATCGGCCTCGCTGAGATCGACGGCATCGGCGCGCCGGATGATGCCGGCATTGTTGACCAGCCCGTCGAGCGGGCCGCTTTTGTCCCAGACGCGGTCGAGCAAGGGGCCGGCGGCTGACGTGTCGGCAAGATCGGCGCTCACCGCCTCGAATTGCCCGCCCATCGTTGCGATTTTTCTTGCCGTATCGTCCATCGACGAGCGGCCGACGCCGATCACCGTGCCGCCGGCGCGTGCGATCGATACGGCGATGCCCTGGCCGATGCCGGTGTTGGCGCCGGTGACCAGGATACGTTTTCCGGCAAGGCTGAAGGGGTCGCTCACCGCAGATCGCCTAACGCCACCGGGTCGACATCGGTGTAGTCGACATTGTCGCCGGCCATCGCCCAGATGAACGCATAATTGGAAGTGCCGGCGCCGGAGTGGATCGACCAGCCCGGCGACAGCACGGCCTCTTCGTTGGCCATGACGAGATGGCGCGTT
The DNA here is from genome assembly GCF_003998165.1 of Mesorhizobium sp. M7A.F.Ca.US.007.01.2.1. Lineage (NCBI taxonomy): Bacteria > Pseudomonadati > Pseudomonadota > Alphaproteobacteria > Hyphomicrobiales > Phyllobacteriaceae > Mesorhizobium > Mesorhizobium sp. M7A.F.Ca.US.007.01.2.1. Next base: position 18,733 of record NZ_RZQP01000022.1, read on the forward strand.
TCGTCCGGCTCGCCCATGAAGTGGAAGACGCGCGCCGTCTCGGCCAGGTCGAAATAGAGATAGGCCTCCATGCGCCGGTCGTGCACATGGCAAGGCATGGTGTTCCAGATAGAGCCCGGCGCCAGCTGGGTCATGCCGACCACCAGCTGGCAGGTCTTTGCGCCATCGGCATGGATGAACTGGAAGATCGAACGCTCGTTGCAGGCATCCTTGCTGCCAAGATCGAGGCGCTTTGCATCGCCGATGCGGATCAGCCGGCTGGGATGAGCCAGATGCGCCGGCGCGCTGAGCAGATAGAACTTCGCCGGCGCCCCCTCGTCCGCTGAGGCGAAGGACACATCCTGTGTGCCCATGCCGAGATAGAGCATGTCGCGCGCCTGCAATTCGAAGGACTGGCCGCCGGCCGTGATGACGCCCACGCCACCGATGTTGACGGCGATCAACTCGCGCCGGTCGAGGAAACCTTTGGTGCCGGTCGGCTTGATCGCCTCCAGTTGGAGCGGCGAGCCTATCGGCACGGCGCCGCCGACGATCATGCGGTCGTAGTGGGTGTAGGTCAGGCTGATGCGGCCGGACTGGAACAGGCCGTCAATGTGGAAATTGTGACGGAGTTCATCGGTTCCCATCGCCGCGGCGGCAACCGGGTCTATGGCAAAGCGGGATGTGTAATCGGTATGGCTCTGGCTCATTTTCGTCCTGACTTGAAATGGGTCATTCGCCGGCGGCGGCCCTGACCGAACTGGCATAGAAAGCCTGCCGCGCATGCAGGCGTTCGCGGTAGCGCTGCTGGCTGGCTGTGAGGTGCGCGCGCATTGCCTCGCGCGCCGCTTCGGCATCGCCCGATGTGATCGCATTGAGGATCACCAGATGTTCGCGCTGCAGCCCGCGCTGGTAGCTGTCGGATTGCGCCAGTTCGGTCGACCAGGGCGAGGTCACGTCGCACGGAATGGCGCGCCGGCCGAGCACGTCGAGCATCTCGACATAGAATGGGTTGTTGGTCGCGCTGGCGATGGCGCGGTGGAAGGCGAGGTCGGCCGGGCCGGTCGGCTCGCTGGCAAGCAGCAGCCGCTCGAATTCGAAGAAGGCTTCCTGGATCGCCGCCTCCTGCGCGGCGTTGCGGCGAATAGCGGCGATCCCGGCCGACTCGATCTCGATTGCCAGGCGTACCTCGAGCACGTTGAGCGCGATCGAATCCTTGGCTCCCATGTCGGCGGCAAGCGCTCCGAACATCGTCGAGATATGCTCGGTGACGAAGACGCCGGCGCCTTGACGCGGCTCGACCAGGCCGTCGGCGGCAAGCTTGGCCAGCGCCTCGCGGATGACGGTGCGGCTGACGCCGAAGGTCTCGGTCAGCTGGCCCTCGGTCGGCAATTTGTGGCCAGGCAGGATTTCGCCCGCCTGCAGCTGCTTGCGGATCGCCGCAACGACGGTCTCCGACAGCTTGGGTTTTCTCTCGACCCTGAGATCGGCGGATGCAGCGGACACGTGATGGTCTCCTAAAGCAATTCCAGGAAAAATGTGAAACGGTTTCCGTCCGGAATTGCGTCAAAACAAAGGGTTAGAGCAGTTCGCCGTTCCCGTGAACTGCTCTAGTGGAACAGGTGCGGCAACCACAACGAAATTTCCGGCACGTAGGTGACAAGCATCAACACAGCGAAAGCCGCCCCATAGAATGGCCAGATCGAACGCATCGCCGTCCAGATCGGGATCCGGCCGATCGCACAGCTGACGAACAGCACTGCCCCCACCGGCGGTGTGCACAAGCCGATGCCGAGATTGAGAATGAGGATCACGCCGAAATGCACCGGATCGACGCCGTAGGCCATGACCACCGGCAGGAAGATCGGCGTGGTGATGATGATCAGCGGCGACATGTCCATGAACGTGCCGAGGATGAGAAGCACGACGTTGATCAACAGCAAGATGACCAGCTTGTTGTCGGATACGGACTGCAGGAAGGCGACCAGAGCGGCCGGCACCCGGAGATAGGCCAGCAGCCAGCCAAAGGCGGCGGCGCAGCCGATGATCATCAGCACCATTGCGGTTGTGCGCACGGCAGCGGTGGTCGCGGTGACGAAGTCGTTCCAGCTCATTGAGCGATAGATCAGCAGGGTCACCAGGAAAGCATAGACGATGGCGATGCAGGAGCTTTCGGTGGCGGTGAAGACGCCGGAGCGAACGCCGCCGAAGATGATGCCGATCAGGATCAGCCCGGGAATTGCGGCAACGAGCAATTGCAGCGCCCTGCCGAAGCCGGCGAACGGCTCGGTCGGATAGGCGCGGCGGCTGGCGACCCAATAGGCCGTGACCATCAGAGATAGCGCCAGCAGCAGGCCCGGTATGATGCCGGCGGTGAACAGATCGGCGATCGAGATCCGGCCGCCGGCCGAAATCGAATAAATGATCATGTTGTGCGAAGGCGGTATCAGCAGCGCAATGATGGCGCCGACCGAAGTGATGTTGACAGCATAATCGACGCCGTAGCCGCGCGCCTTCATCTGCGGGATCATCAGCCCGCCGACCGCCGAGGCATCGGCCACCGCCGAGCCGGAAATGCCGCCGAACATGGTCGAGGCGGCGATGTTGACCTGGCCGAGCCCGCCTCGCAGGTGGCCGACCAACGCCCCGGCGAGCGCAACAAGGCGGGCGGCAATGCCGCCGCGCACCATCAGGTCACCGGCGAAGATGAAGAACGGGATGGCCATCAGCGAAAACACGCTGACACCGGAGTTGAGGCGCTGGAACACCACCAGCGGCGGCAGCCCCAGCACCAGAACCGTGGCGAAGCTGGCGACACCGAGGCAGAAGGCGATCGGTGTGCCGATGATCAGAAGAAAGACGAAGGTGCCGAACAGAACCGTCAATGCCATCTAGAGACCCTCCTCGCCCGTGGCGTACTGATCGGCATCGACCGGCAGTCCGGCAAACCGCCCGGCAAGCCGCTCGAGCGAAAACAGGCAGACAAGCGCGCCGCCCAGGATGACCGGCAGGAAACTGACGCCGCCCGGGAAAGCGAGAGACGGCATCACCGTGTTCCATGTCAGCCGGGTGAGCTGGGCGCCGTAGACGATCATGCCGAGACCGAAGGCGAGCACGACGACATCCGAAATGCTGCGCAGTACCGCCTTTGCGGCGGGCGGCAGGAAATAGAGCAGCACATCGAAGCCCAGATGCGTGCGTTCGCGGACACCGACGGCCGCGCCCAAAAAGATGAACCACCCCATCAAAATCACCGAGAAGGGTTCCGTCCAGCTTGGCGAACTGTTGAGCACATAGCGTGAGAACACCTGCCAGAAGATGATCACGGTCATCAGCGTCAGTCCGATGCCGCTGACCCACAGCGCAAGCCTCGCCAGCATTGACAGCAGCCGTTCTATTGCCAGCCAGAATGGTTTCATATGCGCGCTTCCCCCTGGACGGTGGCGCGCAAGCTCGCGCCACCATTGCCGCGAACGGATTATTTGGTCGCCTGGATGCGCGCGGCGAGATCTTTCAACTCGGGGGTCGAGAGATATTTCTCGTAGACGGGCTTCATCGCATCGATCAGCGGCTGCTTGTCGATCTCACTGACCTTGACGCCGGCTTTCTCGACGATGTCGCGCGACTTCTTCTCCTGCGCGTCCCACAATTCACGCATCTTGACGACGCTGTCCTTGGCCGCCTGCCGCACGATCGCCTGGTCTTCCGGGGCGAGCTTGTCCCAGCTCGCCTTCGACATCACCAGAACCTCGGGCACGATCTGGTGCTGGTCGAGCGTGTAATGCTTGGCGACCTCGAAATGCTTGGCGGATTCGAAGCTCGGCCAGTTGTTCTCGGCGCCGTCGATGACGCCTGTCTGCAAAGCCGAATAGACCTCGCCATAGGCCATCGGCGTGGCGTTGGCGCCCAACGCATTGACCATGTCGACGAACACGTCGGATTGGATGACGCGGAACTTCATGCCCTTCATGTCGGCCATCGAGGTGATGTCCTTCTTGGTGTTGTAGAAGGAGCGTGCCCCGGAATCGTAGAAGGCGAGACCGACAAGGTCGTGAGTCTCAAAGGCTTTCAGGATCTCGTCCCCGATCGGCCCGTCCATGACATGGCGCATATGCTCGACGGAGCGGAACATGTAGGGCAGCGACGGCACCGCGGTTTGCGGAACGATGCCGTTGAACGGCCCCATCGAGACGCGGTTGAGATCGATGACGCCGGTCTGCGTCTGCTCGATCGTGTCCTTCTCCTCGCCGAGCTGCGCCGAATGATAGACCTCGACCGAATAGCGGCCATTGGTGCGCTGCTTGATCAGCTCGCCCATATATTTGACCGCTTCGACGGTTGGATAGCCGTCGGGATGGGTATCGGACGACCGCAGCACGGTTTCGGCGTTGGCGATGCCGACCAGCAACGAGCCGAAAACGAATGTGACTGCCGTCAATTTCGAAAGATGCAACATGACTTCCTCCCTTTAAAAACCAAAGCGCCCGGCTCAGAGCCGGTAGGCCTTTTTCGCAAGTGTATAGGCAAGCTCCCGCGCCAGCTCATGCGCCTCGTCCTCGCGCAGCCGATGCTCGGCGACGAGACGCGCCAGGAACGCGCAGTCGACCCGCCGCGCCACATCGTGGCGCGCCGGGATCGAGGGAAAGGCACGGGTGTCATCGTTGAAGCCGACGGTGTTGTAGAAGCCGGCGGTCTCGGTGGTCATCTCGCGGAAGCGCCGCATGCCTTCCGGGCTGTCGTGGAACCACCAGGCCGGCCCGAGCTTCAGCGCCGGGTAGACACCGGCGAGTGGCGCCAGTTCGCGCGCATAGCTTGTTTCGTCGAGCGTGAAGAGAACGATTGTGAGGTCGCGCTCAAGTCCGACGCAGTCGAGCAGTGGCTTCAGCGCCGTGACATAGTCGGTCCGGGTCGGGATATCGAAACCCTTGTCGCGGCCGAATTTTTGGAAAACAGCCGACGAATGATTGCGCCAGGAGCCGGGATGGATCTGCAGCACCAGCCCGTCGTCGAGGCTCATCTTGGCCATCTCGGTCAGCATCTGGGCGCGGAACAGTTTTCGCTCACGCTCGTCGTCGGAACCACGGCGAACCCGATTGAACAGCTCTTGCGCCGCCGCATCCGAAAGATTGGCGGTCTCGGCCGTCGGGTGGCCGTGGTCGGACGAGGTCGCGCCGAAACTCTTGAAGAAGGCGCGCCGCTGCCGATGCGCATCGAGATAGCCGGCCCAGCTGCCGGTGTCGCAGCCGGTGATTTCGCCGAGCCGGTCGAGATTGGTCGAGAACCCTTCGAAATCGGGATCGACGACAGCATCCGGCCGATAAGCGGTAACCACACGGCCCTGCCAGCCGCTGTCGCGGATCATCTGGTGCCATTTGAGATCGTCGAGCGCACCTTCCGTTGTCGCGATGACCTCGATGTTGAAGCGCTCGAACAGCGCACGGGGCCGGAAATTCTCCCACTGCAGCAGCGTTGCGATGGTGTCGTAGTGGCGGTCGGCGGTCGCCGCGTTCAGCGGTTCGTCGATGCCGAACAGATCGGCGAGCACATGATCGAACCATAGCCGGGTCGGCGTGCCCCGAAACAGATGATAGTGCTCGGCAAAAAGCCGCCAGATCGCCCTGCCGTCGGTCTCGACCGGCGCGCCGTCCAGCGTCGCCACGCCGAGATCCTCAAGGCGGATGCCTTGGCTGAACAGCATGCGGAAAATGTAGTGATCCGGAACGATGAGCAGTTGCGCCGGATCCGGAAAAGGCTCGTTCAGCGCATACCAACGCGGATCGGTGTGGCCATGCGGGCTGACCAGGGGCAGGTCCTTGATCCCGGCATAGAGATCGCGGGCAACCGAGCGCGAATGCGCATCGGCGGGAAACAGCAGATCCGCATCGGTCAGTGGCACGGCAATCCTCCCAGGGCCGCTATCGGTAGGGGCGGCAAGAAATAATGTCAACATACAAAAATTAGGTTGTTGTATGATGACTTTTCGGCCCATTGTGTGGCGGGAAATCGAATGTTACGCCGCTTTGCCGATCCCTGCCGAGGCCACTCATGTCATCCGACCAGACCAGTCGCACCACGACGACCGAACGCCTTTCCACGAAGACGTTGCGCGCACTGCCGGCTTCGATCGCGACGCCTTCGTATGATCGCAGCCGCATCGTCCCGGGCATCGTGCATCTTGGCGTCGGCGCCTTCCATCGCGCCCACCAGGCCGCCTATGTCGACGATTGCCTGGCGGCCGGCGAGACGGATTGGGGCATAACAGGCGTTTCGCTGCGCAGCGCCGACACGCGCGACGCACTCACGCCGCAGGATGGGCTCTACACGCTGGCGATCAGAAGCAGTGGAACCGAAAAACTTCAGGTCATCGGCTCGATTACCGCGATGCTGGTGGCGCCGGAGGATCCGGGCGCGGTACTGGCCGCGCTGACCGATCCGCGCACCCGCATCGTCACGCTTACGATCACCGAAAAGGCCTATCTGAGGGCGGCTGGCGGCGGATTGGACGCTGCTCATCCCGATATCGCCCATGATCTGGCCAATCCGCAGATGCCGAAGACAGCGCATGGTTTCCTGACCGAGGCGCTTGCCCGGCGACGCGCCGCCGGCACGCCGCCCTTTACCGTGCTCTGTTGCGACAATCTGCCGGCCAACGGCGCCACGCTGCATCGGCTGTTGGTTGAATTCGCCCAGTTGCGAGATGCCGGGCTCGCCCAATCGAATGATGTCGGAATTGCCGATCACATCGCCCATCAGGTCGCCTTTCCTTCAAGCATGGTCGACCGCATCGTGCCGGCAACCACCGATGCCGATCGGGCGCGGATCGCTGAAGAACTCGGTGCCGAGGACGCTTGGCCTGTCATGACCGAGCCGTTCTGCCAATGGGTGGTCGAAGACAATTTCCCAGCGGGCCGCCCGGACTGGGAACAGTTCGGCGTCACCATGGTTCGCGACGTCGGCCCGTTCGAGGACATGAAGCTCAGGCTGCTCAACGGCTCGCATTCGGCCATCGCCTATCTTGGCCTGCTCAGCGGTCATGCCACCGTCGACCGCGCCTTCGCCGACCCGGCGATCCGGCAATTCGTCGATGCATTGTGGGCGGAAGCCATCCCGACCCTGCCCGAGGATGCCGGGCTCGACCCGAGCGCTTACACCGCGGAGCTCGCTGAGCGTTTTTCCAACACTGCACTTGCCCACCGTACGGCTCAGATCGCCAATGACGGCAGCCAGAAATTGCCGCAGCGCATCGTCGCTTCCGCCATCGAATGTCTAGAAGCCGGTACCGAGCTGGTCCATCTCACGTTGGTGGTGGCTGCCTGGATCGCTGCTTGCGCCGCACGAGGAAAAACCTTGCCGGAGGGCCATTTCACCGACCCGCTCGACGCGGCGTTGACGGCACTTTTGGGCGAGCAACTGCCGGCGAACGAAACCGTGACCGCTGTGTTCGACCTCGCCGGCTTCGCCAAGGACCATGCCGAGCGCCAGACCTTGATCGAGCTCGTGGCCGTGCATCTCGTCCACCTGCGACGAGACGGCCCGACATTGGCTTTCGCAGCCTTGGGCATTTAAACAAAAAAGCGAGGCAAGGCCCCGCTTTTTACTCTTTCATCGAACCGAATTTCAAGCCGGCAGGATGGCGCCTTCCAGCGTGGTGAGCTGGCTAAGGAACTGTTCCGCCTTGCTGCGAGCCTCGTCGTCCTTGGCATCAGTGGCGTCTTCTTTGGCTTCCTGGATGCGGCGCGCGAGATCGGCGCGGTCGACATCCTTCACCGCGACAGCCGATTCCGCCAGCAGCGTGCAGCCGGCCGGAACGATGTCGGCGAAGCCGCCGAACACCACATAGCGCTCTTCGCCGCCCGCTGCGGTCTTCACGGTGACGACACCCGGCTTGATCGTGGTCATGACCGGCGCGTGATGCGCCATCACGGTCATCTCGCCTTCGGCGCCCGGAATGACGACGGATTCAACCTGCTCGGAAACAAGCAGGCGCTCCGGCGAGACCAGTTCGAACTTGAAAGCTTCAGCCATGATCAATTTAGCGAATAGCGAATAGCGAGCAGCGAGTAGTCAGAAGAAGAATTCGCCGGCCCATATTCCCTATTCGCTACTCCCTATTCGCTATTCGCTTGATTACGCCGCTTCAGCCGCGAGGCGCTGTGCTTTCTCGACCGCTTCCTCGATGCCGCCGACCATGTAGAAGGCAGCTTCCGGAAGGTGATCGTAGTCGCCGTTGCAGAGGCCCTTGAAGCCCTTGATGGTGTCGGCGAGGTCGACCAGCTTGCCCGGCGCGCCGGTGAACACTTCGGCGACGAAGAAGGGCTGCGATAGGAAGCGCTCGATCTTGCGGGCGCGGGCCACGGTCTGCTTGTCTTCTTCCGACAGCTCGTCCATGCCCAGGATGGCGATGATGTCCTGCAGCGACTTGTAGCGCTGGAGGATCGACTGCACCTGGCGCGCGACGCCGTAATGCTCGTCGCCGACGACCAGCGGGTCGAGCATGCGCGAGGTCGAATCCAGCGGATCGACCGCCGGATAGATGCCCTTTTCGGCGATGGCGCGGTTCAGCGTCGTGGTCGCGTCAAGGTGGGCGAACGAGGTCGCCGGCGCCGGATCGGTCAAGTCGTCGGCGGGCACGTAGATCGCCTGCACGGACGTGATCGAGCCCTTGGTGGTGGTGGTGATGCGTTCCTGCAACGCGCCCATGTCGGTGGCGAGCGTCGGCTGATAGCCCACCGCCGACGGGATACGGCCAAGCAGAGCCGACACTTCCGAACCCGCCTGCGTGAAGCGGAAGATGTTGTCGACGAAGAACAGCACGTCCTGGCCCTGGTCGCGGAAATACTCCGCAACCGTCAGGCCGGTCAGGCCGACGCGGGCGCGCGCGCCCGGCGGCTCGTTCATCTGGCCGTAGACGAGCGCGGCCTTGGAGCCTTCGCCGCCGCCCTTCTTGTTGACGCCGGATTCGATGAACTCGTGATACAGATCGTTGCCTTCGCGGGTGCGCTCGCCGACGCCGGCGAACACCGAATAGCCGCCATGCGCCTTGGCGATGTTGTTGATCAGTTCCTGGATCAGCACGGTCTTGCCGACGCCGGCGCCGCCGAACAGGCCGATCTTGCCGCCCTTGGCGTAGGGAGCCAGGAGGTCGAGCACCTTGATGCCGGTGATCAGGATCTGTGCTTCCGTCGACTGCTCGACATAGGTCGGAGCCGGCTGGTGGATGGAGCGCATTTCGATCGCGTCGACCGGGCCTTCTTCGTCGACCGGCTCGCCGATGACGTTGATGATGCGGCCGAGCATGCCCGGGCCGACCGGCACGGTGATCGGCGCGCCGGTGTCACGCACTTCCTGGCCGCGAACCAGACCTTCGGTCGAGTCCATGGCGATGCAGCGCACGGTGTTTTCACCCAGGTGCTGGGCGACTTCGAGCACCAGACGGTTGCCGACATTGGTCGTCTCGAGCGCGTTCAGGATCGCCGGCAGGTGATCGCCGAACTGCACGTCGACGACGGCGCCGATGACCTGGCGGACCTTGCCGACAACGCCGGTTGCCTTGCTGGCCACTGCCGATGTCTTGGCAGCTGCGGCCTTCGCCGGTGCTGCTGCCTTGGCCGGGGCCGCCTTCGCGGCTGCTGCTGGAGCCTTTGCCGCCTTCGCGGGGGCTGCTGCCTTCGCGGCTGCGGCCTTGGGGGCTGCCTTCTGGGGGGTCGCTGCTTTCGCCATCGTCTTTACCCTTTTTCGTCCTTTGTTTCTCACGCGGTCCGGTCGCGGGCAAAAAACCCGTGGACCGCGCCTAGAGCGCCTCGGCGCCCGAAATGATTTCGATCAGTTCCTTGGTGATCTGCGCCTGCCGCTGGCGGTTATAGGTGATCGACAACTTGTTGATCATCTCGCCGGCGTTGCGCGTCGCATTGTCCATGGCACTCATCTTGGCGCCCATCTCGCCGGCCGCGTTTTCGAGCAGTGCCCGGAAAACCTGCACCGAGATGTTGCGCGGAATGAGATCGGAGAGGATTTCGCCCGGCTCCGGTTCGTATTCATAGACAGCGTTGCCGCCATCCGTCACTTCCGCCTGAGCCGAAGCAACGCCCGCCGGAATGATCTGCTGCGCGGTCGGGATCTGGCTGATCACAGACTTGAACTGCGAATAGAACAGCGTGCAGATGTCGAAGCCGCCCTCGTTGAAGAGATGGATGACCTTCTTGGCTATGGCATCGGCATTGACGAAACCGAGTGTCTTGACCTCGCGCAGATCGACGCGATCGATGATCAGCGACGCGTAGTCGCGGCGCAGGATGTCGAAACCCTTCTTGCCGACGCAGATGATCTTGACCTGCTTGCCGTCGGCCAAAAGCTTGCGGATGTGGTCGCGGGCAAGACGGGCGATCTGCGAATTGAAGCCGCCGCACAGGCCGCGCTCGGCGGTGCAGACGACGAGCAGATGCACATCATCCTTGCCGGTGCCGGTCATCAGCGCCGGGGCATCGCCACCGCCGCCGATCGCCTGGGTGATGTTGGCCAGCACGGAACCCATGCGCTCCGAATAGGGGCGCGCCGCTTCCGCAGCCTCTTGCGCACGGCGCAGCTTCGCCGCGGCGACCATCTGCATCGCCTTGGTGATCTTCTGCGTCGCCTTGACCGAGGCGATACGGTTACGAAGGTCTTTTAATGAAGGCATGCTTCAAACCTGATCCCGTCTTGTCGCTTCGCTCAGGCGAAGGTCTTGGCGAAAGCGTCGATCTCGGCCTTCAGCTTGGCGCGCAGATCGTCCGACAGTGCCTTTTCCTTGCGGATGGCGTCGAGAACGTCCTTGCCGGCCGCACGCATGTGGCTGAGCAGGCCATGCTCGAACTTGCCGACCTGGTTGACCGGCAGCTTGTCGAGATAACCGTTGACGCCGGCGAAGATCACCGCGACCTGCTCTTCCGTCTTCAGCGGCGAGAACTGCGGCTGCTTCAGGAGTTCGGTCAGGCGCGATCCGCGGTTGAGCAGGCGCTGCGTGGCAGCGTCGAGATCCGAGCCGAACTGCGCGAAGGCCGCCATTTCGCGGTACTGCGCGAGCTCGCCCTTGATCGAGCCGGCAACCTGCTTCATCGCCTTGATCTGCGCGGCCGAGCCGACGCGCGACACCGATAGACCGACGTTCACCGCAGGACGGATGCCCTGGAAGAACAGGTTGGTTTCGAGGAAGATCTGGCCGTCGGTGATCGAGATCACGTTGGTCGGGATGTAGGCCGACACGTCGTTGGCCTGCGTCTCGATGATCGGCAGAGCGGTCAGCGACCCGCCGCCCAGATCGTCGTTGAGCTTGGCGGCGCGCTCGAGCAGGCGCGAGTGCAGGTAGAACACGTCGCCCGGATAGGCTTCGCGGCCCGGCGGGCGGCGCAGCAGCAGCGACATCTGGCGATAGGCGACGGCCTGCTTCGACAGATCGTCATAGCTGATCAGCGCGTGCATGCCGTTGTCGCGGAAATATTCACCCATGGTGCAGCCGGCGAACGGCGCCAGGAACTGCATCGGCGCCGGGTCGGAAGCGGTGGCGGCGATGATGATCGAGTATTCGAGCGCGCCGCGCTCTTCCAGCACCTTGACGAACTGCGCGACGGTCGAGCGCTTCTGGCCGACGGCGACGTAGACGCAGTAGAGCTTTTCCTTCTCGGGGCCGTTGTCGTGCACCGACTTCTGGTTGAGCATCGTGTCGAGGATGATGGCGGTCTTGCCGGTCTGGCGATCGCCGATGACCAGCTCGCGCTGGCCGCGGCCGACCGGGATCAGCGCATCGATGGCCTTGAGGCCGGTCGACATCGGCTCGTTCACCGATTTGCGCGGAATGATGCCGGGCGCCTTGACGTCGACGCGCTTGCGCTCGACTGCCTTGATCGGACCCTTGCCATCGATCGGATTGCCGAGCGCATCGACGACGCGGCCGAGCAGGCCTGGGCCGACGGGAACGTCGACGATGGCGCCGGTGCGCTTGACGATGTCGCCTTCCTTGATGTCGCGGTCGGCGCCGAAGATGACGACGCCGACATTGTCGGCTTCGAGGTTGAGCGCCATGCCGCGGATGCCGCCGGGGAATTCGACCATCTCGCCGGCCTGGACATTGTCGAGGCCGTAGACACGAGCGATACCGTCACCGACGGACAGCACCTGTCCAACTTCGGAGACCTCGGCCTCCTTGCCGAAATTCTTGATCTGGTCTTTCAGAATTGCGGAAATTTCCGCGGCGCGGATGTCCATCAGCCGACCTCTTTCAGTGCAAGCTTGAGCGAATTGAGTTTGGTTTTGAGCGACGTATCGATCTGGCGCGAGCCCATCTTGACCACCAGCCCGCCGAGCAGCGACGGATCGACGGTGACGGAGATAGCCACGTCCTTGCCGGCAACGCTCTTCAGCGCCGCCTTGAGTTCGGTCTGCTGGACAGCCGTCAGCGCGTGAGCCGACGTCACTTCAGCAGCGGTCTCGCCACGGTGTTCGGCTGATATCTGGCGGAACGCCCTGATCATGCCGGGAATGGCGAACAGCCGGCGGTTGCGGGCGACGACGCGCAGGAAATTTCCGGTGAGGCCGGTGATCCCGGCCTTGTCGGCGATCGCCGCGATGGCCTTCGCCTGGTCCTCGCTGGAGAACACCGGGCTGTTGATCAGCCGGGTGAGATCAGCGCTGCCCGCGAGCATGATTTCGAAACTGTTGAGGTCGGCTTCGACCTTGGCCACGGAATTTGCCTGCAGGGCGAGTTCGAACAGCGAACCCGCATAGCGTTCTGCGACACCTGAGATTGGCGATGACGATTGAGCCACGGACCGTCTTTTCTCTTGTCTGACAGGCCGTAGATTGTTGGCGCGAGCAAAAACTCTGGCTAAATCTTTGACCTTACTGCATTTTTTCGAGCACGGAGGCGCGGCTTCCGCTATCCCCGGCCGAAAGTCGATTGCCGTCTAGCACAGGCATTTTAAGACCGCAATGCGTCGTTCCGCATGGTTTTCAGGCACTATTGTCGCATCCGGCGAAAGTCGCCCGTCTTCGATCGCGGAATACCCAATGATTCAGGGCAGAAAGCCGAAGGCGAAGGCGAGCGGCAACGCCGCCAGGACCAATTCCAGCACAATGGAAACCCAATTGAAAGGCGTGTTGGCGCCATCAGACATCATCGACAGCAGCCGGCCGAAGGCAGTGAACAGCCAGGAGAAGCCAAGCGCCATGTAGATCAGCGGCTGCGCCAGCAGGATACAGCACAGGCCGACACCCAGATAAAAGCCCGACATCCTGCCGCGCCCCTCGGCGATCGCCGCAGCCTTCTCTGGCTTGACCTGCAGGCGCAGGGCACGAAAGGCGAGACCCGGCGCCAGGAAGAACAAAAGCCCGAGCAGCACCGTGAAGACGGCGCTCGACCAAGCCAGCCATTCGCCCTGGCTCGTCGGCCATGGAAGCGCAAAATCCATCTTGTCCCCTCGAAATGCCTGTTTTGAAATTCCGGGCATTCTAACGGAGGAAAGCCCCCGCGCCAGATGGGTCCAGGTACTTTAGGCAGCGCGCATCAACCGAGCGCGAATTCCACAGCCGCCTCGACATGGATGCGCGTCGTGTCGAAGACCGGGATGTCGAAATCCTGCTGGCCGATGAGCATGGTGATCTCGGTGCAGCCCATGATGACGCTGTCGGCCGCCTCTTCGCGGCGCAGGCGTTCGGTCTCGGCGATATAGGCCGCCTTTGAAGTCTCCTTGACCATGCCCTGGCACAACTCGTCGTAGATGACGCGATGGACCATGTCGCGCCCGGCCGCATCCGGCACCACGGGGTCCAAGCCAAATCTGTCAGCGAGCCGGCCCTTGTAGAAATCCTGCTCCATGGTGAAGCGCGTCGCCAGCAGCGCCGGACGCTGCATTCCGGCACGCTTGACCGCCACTGCGGTGGCATCGGCGATGTGGATCAGCGGGATCGACACCGACGCCTGCACCTGATCGGCCAGTTTGTGCATGGTGTTGGTGCACAAAAGCAGACCTTCCGCGCCGCCGGCCTCAAGCTTGCGCGCCGCTTCTACGAGGAGCACGCCGGCACCGTCCCAGTCGCCGTGATGCTGCCGCTCGGCGATTTCGGCAAAGTCGAACGACCACAGAAGCAGTTTCGCGGAATGCAGCCCACCCAGCCGTTCGCGCACGATCTCGTTGAGCAGGCGATAGTAGATGGCGGTCGATTCCCAGCTCATGCCGCCGAGCAGGCCAAGGGTCTTCATATGAGTTTCCACATCTCGCTGGCTTGCGGGCAACCTATCGCTGAAAGCGCAACCTTACAAAAAACTCTGCGGGTCGACGTCGACCTGCACCCGGACCGAGCCGCGTTGCTTCGGCCCGTTGGCCAGCATGGCCCTGATAAAACCTTGCATGTCGGCGCGCCGTTCGCCCTGGATCAGCAGCCGGAAGCGGTGGCGGCCGCCGAGCAGTGACAGTGGTGCCTCGGCTGGCCCCAGCACGAACAGATCTGACGCCTCGGGTGCGGCGCGGCGCAGGCCACGTGCGTGGCCCTCGGCTTCCGCTCGTGTCACCGCACTGACGATGACACCCGCGAGCCGGCCGAAGGGCGGCAGGGCAGCCCGTTCGCGCTCGGCGATCTCACGTTCGTAAAATGCCTCGGCGTCGCCCGAGACGATCGCCCGAATCACCGGGTGGTCGGGCTGAAAAGTCTGCAGCAGGCCAAGGCTCTTCTTGCCGGTGCGGCCGGCGCGGCCGGTGACCTGGCTGAGCAGCTGGAACGTGCGCTCGGCGGCGCGCGGATCGCCATTGGCAAGTCCGAGATCGGCATCGACGACGCCGACCAAAGTCATGTTGGGAAAGTTGTGGCCCTTGGCGACGAGCTGCGTGCCGATGACGATGTCGGCCTCGCCATCGGCGATCGCTTCCAGCTCCAGCCGCAGCCGCCGCACGCCGCCCATCAGATCGGACGACAAGACGATGGTGCGCGCGTCGGGGAAATGCGTCACGACCTCCTCGGCGATGCGCTCGACACCCGGCCCGCAGGCGACCAGATGATCCAGCGTGCCGCATTCCGGGCAGGCTTCGGGGCGGCGCTCATTGTGGCCGCAATGATGGCAGACGAGTTGCCCGCGAAACCGGTGCTCGACCAGCCAGGCCGAGCAGACCGGGCAGCCGAAGCGATGGCCGCAGACCCGGCACAGCGTCAGTGGCGCATAGCCGCGCCGGTTGAGGAACAGCAGCGATTGCTCCTGCCTCTCCAGCGTCTGGCGCATCTGGTCGAGCAGAACCGGCGACAGGAAACCGCCACGCGCCGGCGGCGCACGCCGCATGTCGACCGCCTTCAGATGCGGAAGTGCTGCCTCGGCGAAGCGAGCGGAAAGCACCGCCCTGTTATATTTACCTTGGCTGGCATTGACCCGGCTTTCGACCGACGGCGTCGCCGACGCCAGCACCACGGGGAAGCTGCCGATATGGCCGCGCACCACCGCCATGTCGCGCGCATTGTAGAAGACGCGGTCCTCCTGCTTGTAGGCAGGGTCGTGCTCCTCGTCGACGACGATAAGGCCGAGCTCCTTGAACGGCAGGAACAGCGCCGAGCGCGCGCCGGCGACGACCCGCACGCCGCCCTCCGCCACTTGCCGCCAAACCCGCTCGCGCATCCGCGGCGGCAGGTCGGAATGCCATTCGCCCGGCTTGGCGCCGAAGCGCTGCTGGAAGCGCTCGAGAAAGGCATGCGTCAGCGCGATTTCCGGCAGCAGGATCAGAACCTGCCTCCCCTGGTCGAGCGCAGCCGCCACCGCCTCGAAATAGACCTCGGTCTTACCCGAACCGGTGACGCCGTCGAGCAGCGCGACGTTGAACACGCCGGCTGCGACATTGGCGCGCAGCATCTGCGCCGCGGCGCCCTGGTCCGGCATCAGTTCCGGAATAGCGTAGCCGGGATCGGGCGCGGCCACCACCGGGCGCGGCGGGATCATCACGGTCTCGAACACGCCTTGCGCCCTCAGGCCGTCGATCACCGTCGAGGACACGCCGGCGGCGTGAGCGAGGCCGGAGCGCGTCCAGGCAAGGCCGCCTTCGGCCGTCTCCAGCACGCGCTGCCTGGCACCCGTCATCCGGTCGGGTGCGAGAAGCGTGCGCTGCAACCCCTCGATCCACGGTTCGGGGTCGAAAGCCTCCGGCGCCCTGAGCAGCATGCGCGCCACCATGCCCGGTGGCGATAGCGTGTACTGCGCCACCCAGTCGACGAAACGGCGCATCGCGCGGTCGATCGGCGGGCAGTCGAAGACCTGTTCGATGGGGCGCAGCTTTTTCGCGTCGACCTTCTCGACCGCGCCATCCCAGACGATGCCGGCGACCTGGCGCGGCCCGAGCGGCACACGCACGATCGAGCCCGGCACCACGCGCATGCCGGCCGGCACGGCATAGGTGTAGGGGCGTTCGGCGGGCATCGGCACCAGCACCGGTGCGGCTGCGACAAAGGGCGAATCTTCGATCATGAGGCGTGACCTTGCCCTGACTTTGGTCTAGATCAAAGGCCGACCCCAAATGTGCATGACATGCACATGAAAATCTTCAGGAGACCCGCCATGAAATTTTTTGTCGACACCGCCGACGTCAAGGATATCCGTGAACTGAACGATCTGGGGCTGCTCGACGGCGTCACCACCAATCCTTCGCTGATCCTCAAATCCGGCGGCAAGATCGCCGAGGTCACCAAACAGATTTGCGACATCGTCAAGGGTCCGGTCTCGGCTGAAGTCACCGCCACCGAATATTCCGAGATGATGCAGCAAGCCAAGGTTCTGGCCAAGATCGCCGACAATGTCTGCATCAAGGTGCCGCTGACGCTGGACGGCCTCAAGGCCTGCAAGACCATCCGCACCGAGATGAACCGCCTGGTCAATGTCACGCTGTGCTTTTCGGCCAACCAGGCGCTGCTTGCGGCCAAGGCCGGCGCCTCGTTCATCTCGCCCTTCGTCGGCCGCATCGACGACATCGGCATCGACGGCATGGAGCTGATCCAGGAGATCCGGCAGATCTATGATAATTACGATTTCCAGACCGAGATCCTCGTCGCCTCGGTGCGCACCGTGAACCACGTCAAGCAGGCGGCACTGATCGGCGCCGACGTCGTGACCGCGCCGCCGGCGACCCTGAAGGCCCTGGTCAACCATCCGCTGACCGACAAGGGCCTCGCCGCCTTCCTCGCCGACTGGGCCAAGACCGGCCAATCGATTGGCTGAGATGGCGATCGGCTGAAGCCAATGCGCTTGCAGTGAAAAAAGACCGGGCAACCGGTCTTTTTTATGTGCTGCGGGTGGGGTGACTTTCCATGTCTTTGTTTTTGCGTGCCTTGCACTAGCTCTTTTGGCTTTACTGCATCGCAGCATTGCATCCAGCTGAAATCGAGAGCGACAAGTTCAAAACAGGATATTTGATCGAGTTCACCAGATCGACACGCTGCTGAAGCATACCCTGGATATCACGCTAGAGAGATGCCCTTCGACGAACTTAAAAAACGATGACTTGGTCGAACCCTTTGTAAAGGTGCTGGCTGTAGCTTCGATGTTTTAGCTACTGGGTCGAACATGAGCCTTCTAATCTCAATCGCCTTTTCTGTTCTTGCATCAATAGGACTCGCTTTCGCAAAGGCATTTTCAATCTACGGCCTCATTCGGGACAAACGTTATTCGTGGGTGAGTTTCATAGTGATTTCGGTCGTGTGGCTTGGCGCAACGGTGCTGAGTGCCAACCGGACGTGTGGTCAATGGGGGTGTAGCTGGGGCCTTCACTTCGGTTGGATTCTTGCCCTGTTGCCTCAAGGCTTCGTGACGAATGTTGCGTTAGGTGAGAAGCTATTTGTGATTGCGTTGCTTACATATTTGGGACTGTGCATCTATTTCTTCGGGCATGTCATTGGCTGGTTATCCTATGTGGTCGTCAGCATTGGAAAGGCCGTCACTAACCGCTAGTGTAGATGCTTAAGGTTTAGGCTGGGATAGGTGATGGAATTCACGAGCTTGACCCGCAGCTGAAGCATCCCCTGAAGCATGATCCCATAACGGCCGGGGTCGCTCAGTCCGCGCCGTCATCCTCAGGCACGGTCGCCGGCTGGCGCCGGCCCATGATGATTTCGCGTTTGCCAACATGGTTGGGTGCGCCGACCAATCCTTCCTTTTCCATACGCTCGACCAGGGATGCGGCGCGGTTGTAGCCGATGCCGAGGCGGCGCTGGATGTAGGAGGTCGAACACTTCTTGTCGCGCACCACCACCTTGACCGCCTCGTCGTAGATCGCATCGCTGTCTTCGGCTGCAACCGATCCCTTGTCGAAGACCGCGCCCTGGTCGTCTTCCTCCTCTTCCTCATCCTCGTCGGCCGTCACGGTTTCCAGATATTCGGGGCGGCCCTGTGCCTTCAGATGTGCGACCACATGCTCGACCTCCGCGTCGGAGACAAAGGGACCGTGCACGCGGGAAATGCGTCCCCCACCCATCATGTGCAGCATGTCGCCCTGGCCAAGCAGCTGCTCGGCGCCCTGCTCGCCCAGGATGGTGCGGCTGTCGATCTTCGACGTCACCTGGAAGGAAATGCGGGTTGGGAAATTGGCCTTGATCGTGCCCGTGATGACGTCGACCGAGGGGCGCTGCGTTGCCATGATCAGGTGGATGCCAGCAGCGCGCGCCATCTGCGCCAAACGCTGGATGGCGCCTTCGATCTCCTTGCCGGCGACCATCATCAGGTCGGCCATCTCGTCGACGATGACGACGATGTAGGGCATCGGCGCCAGGTCTACTTCCTGCTGTTCGAAAAGCGGTTCGCCGGTGCCCTTTTCGAAGCCGGTCTGCACCGTCATGACGACGGTTTCGCCCTTGTCGCGGGCTTGGGCGGCGCGCTCGTTGTAGCCGTCGATGTTGCGCACGCCGAGGCGCGCCATCTTGCGATAGCGGTCCTCCATCTCGCGCACCGCCCATTTGAGCGCGGTGACGGCTTTTTTGGGATCGGTGACGACGGGCGTCAGCAGATGCGGGATGCCGTCATAGACAGAGAGTTCGAGCATTTTGGGATCGACCATGATCAGCCGGCATTCTTCCGGCTTCAGCCGATAGAGCAACGACAGGATCATGGTGTTGATGGCGACCGACTTGCCGGAGCCGGTGGTTCCGGCCACGAGCAGATGCGGCATCTTCGCCAGCTCGGCGATGACCGGCTCACCGCCGATCGTCTTGCCGAGACACAGCGCCAGCTTGCAGCTTGTCTTGCGGAAGCCCTCGGATTCGATCAGTTCCCGGAAATAGACGGTTTCGCGCATCTCGTTCGGAAGCTCGATGCCGATGACGTTGCGGCCGGGCACGACGGCGACGCGCGCCGAAATCGCCGACATGGAGCGGGCGATATCGTCGGCAAGCCCGATGACGCGAGAAGATTTGACGCCCGGCGCCGGCTCGAATTCATAGAGCGTGACGACCGGGCCGGGACGAACATGAATGATCTCGCCACGCACGCCGAAGTCTTCGAGCACGCTTTCCAGGAGATCCGCGTTCTGCTCGAGCCGCTCCTGCGACATGTAGAAGCCTTGTCCCTCCGGTGGCTGCTGCAACAGCTCTTCCGAGGGAAGCTCATAGGGATCGCCCGCGGTTGACAGCACGACCTTTCCAGCCCCAGGCAAGCGTGCAGAGCGGGCGCCAACGGCCTTGGCAGGGACGTTCGCACTTGGCGCGGCCGGCGCGGAAACGGCGACGCTTTTGGCGGCTGGAATTGCGACAGGCTGGATCGGCGACGGCGCATTGCTCGCCGGCACGTCAGGTTGGGCGACGGCCTGGTTCGAATTGGCCGGCCAAACATCCGGCAACGGCTTCAAGGCCTGGCCCGGCAGGCAGTCGATGACACGAAACAAGGCGGTGGCATCGGTCCCTGTCGTCGGACGGATGTCGATCGGCATAGTGGTGACTGGCGCTGCGGCGAGCGGCGCAGGCGACGCTGAACCGGTTTGCCGGGCCGGCGGCGAAACGTCGACCAGATAGGGTGCCATAGCCTCGAAGAAGGCATGATCCGAAAGATATGGCCAGCGCAGCCTTTCGGTTTTGATCGGGGCGCCCGGAGCAACGGACGCACGCGCGGATGCCCGTCCCGTTGCGACCGTCCTCGGCGGCACCGGCGCAACGGCTGGCACCCTCTCCCTGGCGCGCACGGACGGGACAAAAGCAGCAGCCGGCGGCAGTGGCCCTTGCGTGGCGTGCCCGGTCTGCGGCTGGGAGGCAGGGCTTTTCACCGACGCCGGCAATGCCAGGAGCGAGGGCGCGGAGGACGCCCTGCCGACCATGGGTTGCGCAACGGCTTGCTGTGCCGGGCGCGTCGCGCCGTGTTCGACGACACGCTCGTGCTGCGGATGATGCTTCCTGGCCTCATAATCCGGCGTGCGTGTAAAACGCACGTTGGGTGCAAGGAAGAAATATTCCTGCCAGGCAGGGCTCTCGATATCGCCGATTTTCGAAGGCGTGTCGTCCGAGCCACTCCGCGGCTCCATATAGGGCCGCTTGTTGCCGCCGAGATCGACCATAGGCGCGGAATAGCCGGCCTGGCGTGTGGCGGGCTGCCGACCGTCCGGCTCCTTGCGAGCCATACGATCAAGGGCGCCTGCGGCGGAAGAACTTCGCTGATCACCCCTGTCGCCAATGCTCTCGAAGCGCTTCCCCTCGGGATCATCAGGCGGTGCGGCCGTCGACAAATTGACCCGGGAAAAACGCTTGGCTTCCATTCTCAAGACTCACTGTGAAATGTCTGCCGAGCAATAGGGAGCGAGTGGTTAACAGTTGCTTCCCGGATGGGTCGCCGACGATCCTGAGCGCCAAAATCTTCGTGGCAGTCTGCGAGCGACGTGGCACGATCGTCGCCTCGCCGGTGGCGCGATCTACTCGCTGTGCCGTAGCAGGCCGATGGGTCTCTTCGGACAATCTCTGTTCAGAATCTGGCTCTGTTCGGGAATCTGGTCATGATCCCACGATCATCCCGTCATGCCTGGGGCGCCACCGTTTTCGTGAAGCAGATGAGGTGCGCTAGCCGGTCTTGCCGTGCCGGACAAGGTCCTGGGCAATGGACAGCTGCAGCGCTTCCGCCAACTCTCGCGCAGCGCGATTCTCGGCGTCGATCTGCGCCCGGTATGCGGCGAATTCCTGACGCGGCCTGTCGAAGGACGAGGTGATCGAACGCTTGCCGGATGCGATCACCACGCCGGTCTTCGCATCGGCCAGCGTATAGCTGCCGGTCAGCGTCACGGAACCGGCGGTCGGCTCGTCTTCGTCGGTTCCGACCTGCACAAGTGCCGCGGACTCGACCGCTTCGGTCACGCCGAGATTGAGCGAATAGGCCGGCGAGGCCGGCTCGCCGGCGCCTCGTCCAAACCCGAAAATGAGATTGTTGCGCACCTGTTGGCCGTAACGCGTATTGACCGGCTTGATGCCGATCAACGCCAGTTCGGCACTGGCACTGGCCTGCGAACCCGACAGTGGCGCGCTCGAATAGAGCGGCCGCACCGTGCAGGCCGAGACAAGCGCGAGCGAACCTATCAGGCCGGCAAGCGCCATGCGGCGCAGCAAATGGCTCAACTCTGTCTTTTCCCGATCAGGCAACGACATTGACGATCCTCTGCGGCACGATGATCACCTTGCGCGGAGCCTTCCCTTCGAGTGCTTTCTGCACGAAGTCGAGAGCCAATACCGCTTTTTCGACCGCACCTTGGTCCGCGTCGCGGGCAATTGTCAAATCCCCCCGCTTCTTGCCGTTGACCTGTACCGGATAGGTGACTTCGTTGTCGACGACCAGCGCCGGATCGAAGACCGGCCACGGCCGTTCGGCAACGAGATCGGTGCCGCCGAGCGTTGCCCAGCACTCCTCGGCCAGATGCGGCATGACCGGCGCGATCAGATGCACGAGAATCTCCACCGCCTGCCGGCAGGCGCCTTTCAGCGCTGCATCGGCCTTGCCTTCGGCCACCTCGTTAAGCGGCGTGGTCAGCGCGTTGGCCAGTTCGTAGATGCGGGCGATGGCGCGGTTGAAAGCGAGCTTCTCGATATCCTCTCCGACCGCCTTGAGGATCTTGTGCGCGGCCTTGGAAACCACCGCGGCCTCGCCGCTGCTGGCCGCCACGGGCTTGATGCCGGCCAGTGTTTCCGCCGCCGTCGACACCAGGCGCCAGATGCGCTGGATGAAGCGATGCGCGCCGGCGGCGCCATCGTCGGTCCACTCGACATCGCGCTCGGGAGGCGAATCCGACAGCATGAACCAGCGCGCCGTATCGGCGCCGTAGCCATCGGTGATGTCTTCCGGGCTCACCGTGTTCTTCTTCGACTTCGACATCTTTTCCAGCGGGCCGATGGAGACGGTCTCGCCGGTGGCGATCTCGATGGCGCTGCGCTTGCCGTCGACGTCCTCCAGCCGAACTTCGGTGGGCGCCAGCCAGCGGCCGTTCGATGCCGAGCCAACGCGATAGGTTTCGTGCACCACCATGCCTTGCGTGAACAGGCCCTTGAACGGCTCGGCCAGATCGACATGGCCGGCCTCCCGCATGGCGCGGGTGAAGAAGCGCGAATAGAGCAGATGCAGGATCGCGTGCTCGATCCCGCCAATATACTGGTCGACCGGCAGCCATTCGTTGGCCGCCTTGGGATCGGTCGGTTCATGTGCCCACGGCGCGGTGAAGCGGGCAAAATACCACGACGAATCGACGAACGTGTCCATCGTGTCGGTTTCGCGCCGCGCATCCCTGCCGCATTGCGGACATTTCACATGCCGCCATGTCGGATGACGGTCGAGCGGATTGCCCGGGCGGTCGAAATCGACATCGTCGGGCAGCTTCACCGGCAGGTCCGCCTTCGGCACCGGCACCACGCCGCAAGCCTCGCAATGGATCATCGGGATAGGGCAGCCCCAGTAGCGCTGGCGCGAAATGCCCCAATCGCGCAGGCGGAAATTCACCTTGCGCTCGGCCATCGGCCGGTTGCCGATCGTCTTCTGCTCCAGCAGTTTGGCGACTTCGTCGAAAGCCTGATCCGGCTTCATGCCGTTGAGAAAGCGCGAATTGATCATCACGCCGTCATCGACATAGGCTTCATCGATGATCTGGAACGTCGCCGGATTCTCGCCTTCCGGCATCACCACCGGAATCACCGGCAGGCCGTATTTGTTGGCGAAGTCGAGGTCGCGCTGGTCGCCGGACGGGCAGCCGAAAATGGCGCCGGTGCCGTATTCCATCAGCACGAAATTGGCGACATAGACAGGCAGCGTCCAGTTGTCGTCAAACGGATGGACGACGCGGAGGCCGGTGTCAAAACCCTTCTTCTCAGCTGTCTCCAGCGCCGCCACCGAGGTGCCCATATGGCCGATATCCTCGATGAACTTCGCCAGTGCCGGATTGTGCGCAGCGGCCTTCTTGGCCAACGGATGATCGGCGGCGACAGCCATGAAGGAAGCGCCGAAGATGGTGTCGGGCCTTGTCGTATAGACTTCCAGCTCATGCTCGCCATCAGAGGCGTCGGCCAGAGGCCAACGGATCAGCAGGCCTTCCGAGCGGCCGATCCAGTTCTGCTGCATCAGCTTCACTTTTTCCGGCCATTCGTCGAGGCCTTCGAGCGAATCCAGCAGATCCTGGGCGAAGTCGGTGATCCTGAAGAACCACTGCGTCAGTTCGCGCTGTTCGACCAGCGCGCCCGAGCGCCAGCCGCGCCCGTCGATGACCTGCTCGTTGGCAAGCACCGTCATGTCCTCCGGATCCCAGTTGACCTTGGAGGATTTGCGCGTCACCAGCCCCTTCTCGACAAAGTCGAGGAACAGCATCTGCTGGCGGTGGTAGTAATCGACGTCGCAGGTGGCGAATTCGCGCGCCCAGTCCAGCGACAGCCCCATGACCTTGAGCTGCTCGCGCATGGTGGCGATGTTCTGGTAGGTCCACTCCTTGGGGTGGACCTTATTCTGCATCGCCGCGTTTTCGGCCGGCATGCCGAAGGCGTCCCAGCCCATCGGGTGCAGCACGTTGAAGCCCTTGGCCCGCTTGTAGCGCGCCACCACGTCGCCCATCGTGTAATTGCGGGTATGACCGATATGGATGCGCCCCGACGGATAGGGGAACATCTCCAGCACGTAGTATTTCGGGCGCGGATCGTCATTGTGCGCTTCGAACAGCTTCTTGGCGTCCCAGGCCTTCTGCCATTTGGGCTCTGACGCGCGCGGATTGTATCGTTCGGTTGCCATGGGACGTTTTTCACTTAAAAGCATGCGCGAACTGCGGGCGATGGCTCGGCAGTTCAGGGAATGTGGTCCGGGTGTTCACCATGGTTTGGCAAACCCGTCAACCATATGGGTACCGCGTCTGACAAAAACGCCGGTCAAAACAGCAGGATTTGCATATGGGTGACGCCGTTCAGCAATTTTTCGCGGTCAAGGCGAAGATCGCCGCCGCCGAACGCGAGGCCGGCCGCGAAGCCGGCGCCGTGACCCTGGTCGCGGTCTCAAAGACCTTTGATGCCGCCGACATCGGCCCGGTCATCGAAGCCGGCCAGCGCGTCTTCGGCGAGAACCGGGTGCAGGAGGCGCAAGCCAAATGGCCTGATCTGAAGGACGCATTTCCCGACATCGAACTGCATCTGATCGGCCCGCTGCAATCCAACAAGGCTAGGGAAGCGGTAGCACTGTTCGACGTCATCGAGACGGTCGATCGCGAGAAGATCGCCGCCGAACTCGCCAAGGAGATCGCCAAACAGGGCCGCGCGCCAAAACTCTATGTCCAGGTCAACACCGGCTCCGAGCCGCAGAAGGCCGGCATCGAGCCCCGCGACGCCGTGGCCTTCGTCGCCCGCTGCCGCGAGGTGCATGGCCTCGCTATCGAAGGCCTGATGTGCATCCCGCCGGCCGATGAGAACCCCGGTCCCCACTTCGCGCTGCTGGAGAAGCTTAGCAAGGAAGCCGACGTCGCCAAACTCTCGATGGGCATGTCCGGCGACTACGAAACAGCAATCGCCTTCGGCGCCACCAGCGTCCGCGTCGGTTCGGCGATCTTCGGCACTCGCTGAGACGCAACGGCCTTTGGGCCAATCCGAGAGGCTCGTTGCTCCAGGACTGGAAACGAAACGTACCGTTCCTATTTGCTTTGCGTCTTCACAAACTCTCTGGAGCCGCCACCATGCGCTACAACCAGCTTGGAAACACGGGGATGTTCGTCTCCGAACTGTGCCTCGGCACCATGACCTTCGGCGCCGCCGGTCAGAATGCCCAATGGGGCCTGATCGCCAGCCTCGACCAGAAGGGCGTCAACGAGATCGTTGCCCATTCGCTTGCCGCCGGCGTCAATTTCTTCGATACGGCCGACGTCTACTCCTTTGGCGAATCCGAACGGTTGCTCGGCCAGTCGCTCAGGGATCTCAAGATCAATAGGCAGAATGTGGTCATCGCCACCAAGGCGCATGGCGCCATGGGTGAAGGCCCCAACCAGCGCGGCTCGTCACGCGGCCACATCATGGATTCGGTCGATGCCAGCTTGGAGCGGCTGCAGCTCGACCATATCGATCTCTATCAATTGCACGGCACCGACACGGTGACGCCGATCGACGAGACGCTGCGAGCGCTCGACGATCTGGTTGCCAGCGGTAAGGTCCGCTATGTCGGCGTCTCCAACTGGGCGGCATGGCGCATCGCCAAGGCGCTCGGCATCGCCGAGCGCAAGGGTTTCGCCCGTTTCGAGACCGTGCAGTCCTATTATTCGATCGCCGGCCGCGATCTCGAGCGCGAAATCGTGCCGCTGCTCAACGAGGAAAAACTCGGCCTGATGGTGTGGTCGCCGATGGCCGGTGGCCTGCTCTCCGGCAAATATGGCCCCGGCGCACCCGGCAATGGCGAAGGCCGCCGCGCGTCCTTCAACTTCCCGCCGGTCAATGAGGACCGCGCCTGGGCGGCCGTTGCCGTCATGCGCGACATAGCCAAAAAACATGATGTGAGCGTCGCCACGGTGGCGCTCGGCTATGTCCTGGCCAAGCCCTTCGTGATGAGCGTCATCATCGGCGCCAGCCGCATGGAGCAGCTGGAGCAGAACCTTGCCGCCACTGAGGTGAAGCTCGACACCGACGATCTGGTTCGTCTCGACGAGGTCAGCGCCCTGCCGTCCGAATATCCAGGCTGGATGCTGGAGCGCCAGGCAGCGGGCCGCCGTCCGGCGGCGTTCACGCCGAAAGCATAAATACAGCCCCCGCTGACATCTCGGGAGCCGTGGCTCCGGAGATGTCAGGCCATCCGCACGGTCTCGACCAGAAAATCGAGAAAAGCCCGCACTCTGGCCGGCAGGTGCTTGCCGTGGCCGACATAGACGGCATGTGTCGGTTCGACATCGCCAGGGTTGAAGTCTTCCAGCACCGGCACCAGCCGGCCGGCGGCAATATCGGGCTGGACATGCCAGCGCGCCAGCCGGGCAATGCCCGCACCCGCAATCGTCATCAGCCGCATCGCTTCGCCATCGCTGGCCATCGCATTGCCGCTGACGGGAACCGTGAAGGATGTACCGTCCGCGAACGGCCAGCCGTCGCTGTAGCGGGCAAAGCCGAAGGCAAGCCGATTATGACGGTCGAGTTCGGCAGGCAGGCGCGGTGTCCCACGCGCTCCAAGATAGGACGGGGCGGCAACCACCACCATCCGGCTTTGGCCGAGCTTGCGCGCCACCAGCCGTGATTCGCCGAGTTGCCCGGCCCGGATGGCGACATCGGCACGCTCCGCCATCAAATCGATGACGCTGTCGGTCAGCACCAGATCGACCGAGATTTCGGGGTAGCGTTCGAGGAAGCGCGGCAAAAGCGGGATCAGCCGGTGCACGCCGAAGGGCACGTAGGTGTTGACGCGCAGCCGCCCGCGCGGCGCCGCACCCGCCGCAGCCTCGCGCTCGGCCGCCGCCATGTCGGCCAGGATGCGCAGCCCGCTCTCGTAGAATGCGCTGCCTTCCGGCGTCAGTTGCAGCTTGCGCGTCGAGCGGCTGACCAGCCGCGCGATCAGTTTGCTAACCGCCGATGGCGTCATGCGCAACGCGCGTGCCGCGGCCGAAAAGCTGCCCGCCTCGACGACGTGCACGAAGACTTCGATCTCGCCGGAGCGGTTGGTGTCGGATCTGGCCATCTGTGAATCTATTTCACAGAAAATATGCCTGGAGCAAGTCTGGTTCACAATGCATGGCAACACGATCTTCCGGGTCGGGCGCGGATTTGGACAAGGCGCTCATCATCGCCGAAGTGGGAACCGCCATGCCTCTTGCTCTCTACGCCCTCGCCGCCGGTGCCTTCGGCATCGGCGTCACCGAATTCGTCATTATGGGTTTGCTGCTCGATGTCAGCAAGGATCTCGGCGTTTCGATCTCGGCCGCCGGCCAGCTCATTTCGGGCTATGCGCTTGGCGTCGTCATCGGCGCGCCGTTGCTGACCATCGCCACCGGCAACTGGCCGCGCAAGACCGTGCTTCTGGCGCTGATGGCGATCTTCACGCTCGGCAATCTCGCCTGCGCGCTGGCGCCCGACTACTGGACGCTGATGGGCGCCCGCATCATCACCGCCTTTGCCCACGGCACTTTCTTCGGCGTCGGCTCGGTGGTCGCCACCGGCTTGGTCGCGCCCAACAGACAAGCCTCGGCGATCGCGCTGATGTTCACCGGCCTGACCATCGCCAACATCCTCGGCGTGCCCTTCGGCACATGGCTCGGCCAGGCCTTCGGCTGGCGCGCGACCTTCTGGGCCGTGACAGTGGTCGGTGTGGCCGCCTTCGCCGTCATCCTGGCTCTGGTGCCACGCAGCCGGACGGCGCCCGAAAAGAGCGACCTGCGCGCCGATCTCGCCGTTTTGCGCCGCACCCCCGTCCTGCTCGGCCTCGCCACCACCGTGCTCGGCTATGCCGGCGTCTTCGCCGTCTTCACTTATATCGCTCCGTTGCTGACCGAGATCAGCGGCTTCAAGGAAGCAGCCGTGTCGCCGATCCTGCTCGTCTTCGGCGGCGGTCTCATCGCCGGCAATTTGCTTGGCGGCAAGGTCGCCGACCGCTGGCTTGTGCCGGCCGTGCTGGGCAGTCTGGTGGTGCTGGCCCTGGTGCTCGCAACGATGACCTTCGCCATCCACAGCCAGGTGATGGCCGTCATCTATGTCGGCCTGCTCGGTGCCGCCGCCTTTGCCACCGTGGCGCCGTTGCAGATGTGGGTGCTGGACAAGGCGCAAGGTGCCGGCCAAAGCCTCGCCTCGTCCTTCAACATCGCCGCCTTCAATCTCGGCAACGCCGCAGGCGCCTGGCTTGGCGGCGCGGTGATTGCCCACGGCCTTGGTCTGGGTTCCCTCACCTGGGTCGCCGCCCTGCTGCCGCTCGCGGCACTCGCCGTGGCGGGACTGGCGCTGCGTCTCGATCGCACCCCAGCGCTCGGCGAGCCTGCCTCCATCCGCTCGTGACCGTCCTCTGCAAACCCGCTTTCGACACCCCTTCATACCACCAGGAGTAAAAAGATGGATTATCGACGTCTCGGTGCATCGGGCTTGAAAGTGCCCGCACTCTCCTTCGGCGCGGGAACCTTTGGCGGTTCCGGCCCGCTGTTCGGCGCCTGGGGCAACAGCGACGCCAGGGAAGCGCGGCGGCTGATCGACATCTGCCTGGAGGCCGGTGTCAATTTGTTCGACACGGCCGACGTCTATTCGAACGGCGCTTCTGAACAGGTGCTTGGCGACGCGATAAAAGGCCGCCGCGATGCCGTGCTGATCTCGACCAAGACCGCGCTGCCGATGGGCGATGGGCCGGGCGATTACGGCTCGTCACGTTCGCGGCTGATCAGATCCGTGGATGATGCGCTGAGGCGCCTCGGCACCGACTACATCGACCTTTTGCAGCTACACGCCTTCGATGCCGGCACGCCGATCGAGGAGGTGCTGTCGACGCTGGACAACCTGATCCGTGCCGGCAAGCTGCGCTATGTCGGCGTCTCCAACTTCTCCGGATGGCAAGTGATGAAGTCGTTGGCGCAAGCCGACAGCCAAGGCTATCCGCGCTATGTCGCCCATCAGGTCTACTATTCGCTGGTCGGCCGCGACTATGAGTGGGAGCTGATGCCGCTCGGCCTCGACCAGGGCGTCGGTGCATTGGTGTGGAGCCCGCTTGGCTGGGGCCGCCTGACCGGCAAGATCCGCCGTGGCCAGTCCCTACCGGAAAAGAGCCGGCTGCACGACACGGCAAGCTTCGGTCCGCCGGTCGAGGACGAGCATCTCTATCGAGTGATGGATGCCCTCGATGTCGTGGCCGAGGAAACCGGCAAGACCGTGCCGCAGATCGCCATCAACTGGCTGCTGCAGCGCCCGACCGTATCGTCGGTCATCATCGGCGCCCGCAACGAGGAGCAGTTGCGCCAGAACCTCGGCGCCGTCGGCTGGACCTTGACGCCGGGGCAGATAAGGCAGCTCGACGCGGCAAGCGAAGTCACCGCGCCCTACCCGTACTTCCCGTATCGGCGGCAGGAAGGCTTTGCCCGGTTGAACCCGCCGGTGGTTTGAGCGCATCGGGCCGTCATGGCGCAAGGTTCGCGGGCCAGCGCCCCCCTCTGGCCTGCCGGCCATCTCCCCCTCAAGGGGGAGATCGGATGTCGCGGCGACTTTCGCCAATCGCAGGCGTAACAAGGGGCGGCGTTGTCGGTGGAGCTGCCAATCTGCCCACTTGAGGGGGAGATGTCCGGCAGGACAGAGGGGGGCGTCGTAGAACGCCGACCTCAAGAAGCCGTTGCTGCGAAACTTGCCCCTAGTGCAGCACAAACTCCCCATCCACCTTGCGCCATTCATTCGGCGCGATCAGCTTCTGGTGGGTGTAGCTGATCGAATGCAGCGGCCCGTCCAGCTTGGCCTTCCAGAATTCGATGAACTTGATCAGCACCGGAAACTTCGGCGCGAGATCGTAGTCCTGCCAGATGAAGCTCTGCAGCAGATGCGGGTGATCGGGAAAGTGATAAAGAATCTTGGCAGTGGTCAAGCCATAGCCTTTGAGCATCAGGTCCATTTCGGCATGGTCGCGCATGACGGTCCCCAGGTTGATTCGCCTGTCCTCCCACGGCTGATTGTGCGCGCCGCTGATTAACCGTCTATTGATTTTTTCTTCATCTGAACCGGCTTTAGCTTGCGAAAACATGCGGTTAGCAGCGCACCTCTTCGAGTGCTGACAGCCCTGGAGAAGCTCCCTGCGGCATCCCGCCGCGCGAATCCAACGTCTAATGTTGCCGTAACGGCGGAACTGGTAATAATGCCGCCGAATTCGCGGCCGTGTCGCCGCGATCCCGCCGGCATTTCAAGCCGGCGATTGGTTCGGGAGGAAAGTCAGGAATGTCCGAGGTTCATGTCCATCGCGTCCAGCCGGCGTGGAAGAAAAACGCGCTGATCGACAATGACACCTACCTGAAATGGTATGCCGACAGCGTCAAGAACCCGGACAAATTCTGGGGCAAGCACGGCAAGCGCATCGACTGGTTCAAGCCGTTCAGCAAGGTCAAGAACACCTCCTTCGACGGCAAGGTCTCGATCAAATGGTTCGAGGACGGACTGACCAACGTTTCCTACAACTGCATCGACCGGCATCTGAAGAAGCGCGGCAACCAGACCGCCATCATCTGGGAAGGCGACAATCCCTACGACGACAAGAAGGTCACCTATAACGAGCTCTACGAGCATGTCTGCCGGCTCGCCAATGTGATGAAGAAACACGGCGTCAAGAAAGGCGATCGAGTCACCATCTACATGCCGATGATCCCGGAAGCCGCCTATGCGATGCTGGCCTGCACGCGCATCGGCGCCGTCCATTCGATCGTCTTCGGCGGTTTCTCGCCGGATGCGCTGGCCGGCCGCATCGACGACTGCAAGTCGACCTTCGTTATCACGGCTGACGAAGGCCTGCGCGGCGGCAAGCCGATCCCTTTGAAGGAAAACACCGACAGGGCGATCGAGATCGCCGCGAAAGCCGGAACGAAAGTCGAAAAGGTGGTGGTCGTGCGACGCACCGGCGGCAAGACCGGCTGGGTTTCAGGCCGCGACGTCTGGTATCACGACGAGATCGCGACGGTGAAAGCCGAATGCAAGCCCGAGAAGATGAAGGCCGAGGACCCGCTGTTCATTCTCTACACGTCGGGTTCGACCGGCAAGCCGAAGGGCGTGCTGCACACCACCGCCGGCTATCTCGTCTACGTCTCGATGACCCACCAATATGTCTTCGACTACCATGACGGCGACATCTACTGGTGTACCGCCGATGTCGGCTGGGTCACCGGCCACAGCTACATCGTCTACGGCCCGCTCGCCAACGGCGCCACCACGCTGATGTTCGAAGGCGTGCCGAACTATCCGTCGCAGTCGCGCTTCTGGGAAGTCATCGACAAGCACAAGGTCAATATCTTCTACACCGCGCCGACGGCGTTGCGCGCGCTGATGGGCGCCGGCGATGCGCACGTGAAGAAGACGTCGCGCAAGTCGCTGCGCGTGCTGGGTTCGGTCGGCGAGCCGATCAACCCGGAAGCCTGGGAGTGGTATTTCAACGTCGTCGGCAACGGCAAGGTGCCGATCGTCGACACCTGGTGGCAGACCGAGACCGGCGGCATCCTGATCACGCCGCTGCCAGGTGCGACCGACCTCAAGGCGGGTTCGGCGACGCGGCCTTTCTTCGGCATCAAGCCGCAGCTGGTCGACGGCGAGGGCAAGGTGCTGGAAGGTGCGGCCGACGGCAATCTGTGCATCACCGATTCCTGGCCGGGCCAGATGCGCACCGTCTATGGCGATCACGACCGCTTCGTGCAGACCTATTTTTCGACCTACAAGGGCAAGTACTTCACCGGTGACGGCTGCCGCCGCGACGCCGACGGCTATTACTGGATCACCGGCCGCGTCGACGACGTCATCAACGTTTCCGGCCACCGCATGGGCACGGCCGAAGTCGAATCGGCGCTGGTCAGCCATGAGAAGGTTTCCGAGGCCGCGGTCGTGGGCTATCCCCACGACATCAAGGGCCAGGGTATCTACAGCTACGTCACCTTGATGAAGGGTGCCGAACCCACCGAGGAGCTGCGCAAGGAGCTTGTTGCCCATGTCCGCAAGGAGATCGGCGCCATTGCTTCGCCCGACAAGATCCAGTTCGCGCCGGGCCTGCCGAAGACGCGTTCCGGCAAGATCATGCGTCGCATCCTGCGCAAGATCGCCGAGGACGATTTTTCTGCCCTGGGTGACACCTCGACGCTGGCCGACCCGGCCGTCGTCGATGATCTGGTCGCCAACCGGCAGAACAAGAAGAGCTGATGCAGGCCGCGCTGGGCACTGTCAGCG
>NZ_RZQP01000230.1:0-9513 GCF_003998165.1 Mesorhizobium sp. M7A.F.Ca.US.007.01.2.1
GATCTTCATGGCAAGCCCGGCCTTGCAGACCTTGCCGGTCAAGATCTGGGGCAGCCTGCGCGCCGACCTCAGCCCGGTCGTCGCCGCCGCCTCCAGCCTGCTTGTCGGCCTGACCTTGTGCCTGATGATCGTGACCGCACTCCTTCGCAGGAAAATGTCAAGATGACCCGGCCATTCCTGTCCATACGCGCGGTGAGAAAGACGTTCGGCGCCTTCGTCGCCGTCCATGACGTCACCATCGATGTGCCCAAGGGGGAGTTCCTGACGTTCCTTGGCCCGTCGGGTTCCGGTAAGTCGACGACACTCTACGCCATCGCCGGTTTCCAGGATCCGAGCTCGGGCGATGTGCTCCTGGAGGACAGGTCGCTGCTTTCGGTGCCGTCGCACAAGCGCAACATCGGCATGGTCTTCCAGCGCTACACGCTATTTCCGCATCTGAGTGTCGCCGAGAATGTCGCCTTTCCGCTGCGCGTGCGCCGCCGACCGGATGGCGAGATCAAGCGCAAGGTCGCCGACATGCTGGCGCTGGTGCGCCTCGAAAACTTCGCCGACCGCCATCCGAGCGCGCTGTCGGGCGGCCAGCAGCAGCGCGTGGCGCTTGCCCGCGCGCTCGCCTACGACCCGCCGATCCTGCTGATGGACGAGCCGCTGTCGGCGCTCGACAAGAAGCTGCGCCAGGAAATCCAGGCCGAGATCCGCCGCATCCACCGCGAGACCGGCGTCACCATCCTCTATGTCACGCACGACCAGGAGGAGGCGCTGCATCTTTCGGATCGCATCGCTCTGTTCAGGGAAGGCCGCATCGAACAGATCGGTACTGGCGAGGATCTTTACCTCCGGCCGGCGAGCGAGTTCGTCGCCGGCTTCATCGGCAACTCGAATTTCCTGCCGGCTGAGCATTTGCAAACCGCAGATGGCGCATCGACGATCCGCCTGGCCGGCGGCTCGATCGTGACCGGCGTCAAGGCGACAACGTCGTTCGGCCAAGGCCAGAACGTCCGGCTGATGGTGCGCCCGGAAGCCTTCCGCTTGACGCCTACGCCGACAAGCGTGGCACTCGCCGTCGAGATCGTCGATACCGCCTTCTTCGGCGACCGACGGCGAGTAGTGGCACGCACGGCCGGCGGAGATGAGATCGACGTCAGGCCAACCTCTGACGCAGAGGTGGGCGATGGCACCGCCACATCAGGTCAGCGCATCTTTTTCGATCCCGCTTCGGCGTTCCTGTTCCCGGCCTGATGGCCGGGATTGCGCATGTCAAAGCGATTCCGTTGCGGAAAGAAAGTCCGCTTGTGAAAATGCGTGCTTAGAAGCTGTCAGTCCGCTTCAGGCCCCTTATCTGCCAAACAAAGTTGCTTACGGCTTAGCGAGAGGGTCAGACGCCTCTGGCTGGAAAGCTGTTCGGTTGCCATCGCACGCCTGCTGGTCTGCAGTCCGTTAACCACCCCGCCGACCAGTGTCCCTGGCCTGCGCGTTATGCATGCGGCACCTCTACCCCGAGCGCGTGCGGTGGCCGCTCTTGCTGCGATCGGCCGAGGCGTTTATGCAGGTGGAGGATCGACGCGAACAGCTGGACGTCGTGAGACGCCGCGACTGCATCGTCGCTCACCTCGCGCATTTGCTCAAGGACCAGGGCGCACGCGCGACCTCGGAGCTGAGCAGCGTCAACCTACATCTGGTCGAGGATGACATTGGCGTCTTGCATACCTGAATATAATCAGGTTACGGAACATTGTGTGCAAAAAACGCACAAGAAAGTTCTGCTTCTCTTCTTTTTTCGTTCCTACGAGGGAGCCGCCGGTAGCCCTTTCGGACGCTCTTCTGCCGACGATATTGACCGCCCCAATGCGAATGTTCGCCGGTGTATTCGTAAACCTCATTGTCCGCAGCGCCGTTCAGTCTGTGGGTTTCCTAGAAGCTTTTCGAATTTTCTGTCTTGCGGCTCCCGTCGAGATGCGGGCCCTCTGGAGGAGGTCGGGGTGTTTTGGATCCGCTGTGGTGCAACCTTGATCCAAGCATTTATGGGGGTTCGAGTCGGTAGAGGGCTACCGCCAATTCACCGCTGCTACCGAGTTCGTCTGTTGAATGTACTCGCAAGCAGGGACGACAGAATCACATCCTGTCCCCTGGCTGTGGCGGCCGGCTGATTTGAACTGTCATCAGAGGCCCGCAAAGTTCCCGTAAACCAGACATGCAAACGATAACACTTGAGGCCGCGGTTGCGCCAGGTTCGGCGAATCTTCCATGTGCCGCACGCCACCTTGGCTCCCGGCCTTCATTGTCGTACCCTCGCGTCGCAAAGTCAGCGTGTGCAGAGGAGGCGCGTTCGAATGCGGGTTCCAATTTGGCTCCTTTCGACCTTTGTGCTGTTGTTGGCAACATTTCCATCCGGGGTGCACGCTGCCGGCGACAATCCGAAGCTCACGCCACTCGTTGCGGAGATCATCGCTCCCCCGCATGTGATTCCAGGCTCGGACGGCAGGCGTCACATCGTCTACGAACTGGCAGTGACGAATATCACTGGCGGCGATGTCCGTTTCGAGAAGCTCAAGGTCGTCGATGCCGACAGCGGAGCACCGCTTGCAGAACTCGGCCCGGATGAATTGCGCACGCGCGTCACGCCGGGCGCAAGCCGCGGCAACGAAAACCGCGAGTTGGCCGCCTATCAGTTCGCCGTCCTCTTTCTGCATGTCGTGCTTGCGGACGGCGCGGCGGTTCCGGCTCGCATTACCCACGAGATCACGGCGTTTTTCGCGGTCATCGGCGCCGACATGACGGTGACGATTGGCGAGGGTGCCGTCGTTGCGAAGGCACCGGTGGCTCTTGGGCCGCCTTTGCGCGGCAAGGGTTATGTCGCGGCTGACGGCTGCTGCGATTCCATCCGCCATGTCCGCGCCCTGCTGTCGCTCGACGGCAAGTTCTACCTTGCCCAACGTTTCGCTATCGACTGGGAGCAAATCGACGACAACAACACGCTGGTCGTGGGCGACCTTAAGGTTCCTGCGAACTACCACATCTATGGCAAGCCTATCCTTGCCGTTGCCGACGGCACCGTGGTCGGGACGCGCGACGACTTGCAGGACCAAGTGCCCGGTGCGCTGCCCGCCAACTTGCCGATTGACGAGGCCGACGGAAACTTCGTCGTGCTCGACATCGGCTCGGGCTTGTTCGTCAACTACGCCCACATGCGGCCGGGGAGCATTAAGGTGAAGCTCGGAGACAAGGTGCAGCGCGGCGATCAGATT
This sequence comes from Mesorhizobium sp. M7A.F.Ca.US.007.01.2.1, assembly GCF_003998165.1. Lineage (NCBI taxonomy): Bacteria > Pseudomonadati > Pseudomonadota > Alphaproteobacteria > Hyphomicrobiales > Phyllobacteriaceae > Mesorhizobium > Mesorhizobium sp. M7A.F.Ca.US.007.01.2.1. Next base: position 3,246 of record NZ_RZQP01000230.1, read on the forward strand.
GGCGAAGTCGGCAATACCGGGAACAGTCAAGCGCCGCATTTGCACCTGCATGTCATGGACAGCGCTTCTCCGTTGGCCTCGGACGGCCTCCCCTACGTGTTCGACAGCTTTACCATCACCGCCGTCGGCGAGGCCACCGAGGATTTTGACATGGCGGAAGCGACCGGATCGCCGATGACGCTTACGCCGCGCGTCCCGCCCCAGAAACTGGAAGACGTGCTGCCGCTTGACCTGTCTGTTGTTGACTGGCCACAGTGATCGCCTTGTAAAAGGCAGTGGACAGTCCGCCCTGATTTCCGAAATGGTGAGCTCGAAGCCGATGACCGCCACCCGCACAATACCCTTACGTCTTTTCCTTGCCGCTGCCGTCCTTACCTGCGCAAGTCCTGCAAACGCCGATCGGCTGCTGGACGAATCGGTCGAATTCACCGGTACATTCGCTTTTGTGAGTTCAGGCGCGCCGGGCCTGGTGATCGCCGGCGTTCGCAACGGCGAGACGGCGTTTGCCGGTTTCGGCGAAACGGTCCGCGGATCCGGCATAGAGCCGAATGCCGACACAATGATGCGAGTGGCATCCATTTCGAAGGCATTTTGCGGAGACGCTCTCGCCAGTTTGTTGGTAAAAGGAGAGATCGGCCTGACGGACCCTGTTCAGACGCACCTGCCTGACGGTTTCGTGGTGCCGGAGAAGGATGGGCGGACCCTAAGGATCATCGACCTCGCGACACAGACATCCGGCCTGCCGCGCGAGATGGCCCAGGCAGGTGGAACACCCAACGATCCCTACGCCGGCCACACAAAGGAAGCGATGATCGCAGCCATGCACGGGGAGCCGTTTCTGTTTCCTCCCGGAACTGGCGCGCTCTATTCGAACCTGGGCTTCGACCTCCTGGGACTGGCGATCAGCGGAGCGGCTGGCAAGCCGTACGCTACCGTCTTGGAGGAGCGCGTGTTGCGGCCACGCGGCATGGTGGACACGGTCTTCAATCCGCGACCTAGTGACGAGGGCCGGCTGATGCAGGGCCACAATTTCGACGGCACGCCGCTTCCCTTCGTGCCGACACCGATGACGATGGAATGCGCCTCGGGGCTTTATACGACGCCCAACGATATGCTGAAGTGGATCGCCTGGCACTTGGCTCAAGGCGGCTCAGAGGACGATGCACGCCGCATTATCGACCACGCCAGCCTAGTCAGGAGGGATGGGCTCTCTCCGGCGCTGGGCCTCGACGACGGTGGCGCGCCGATGGATGCGATGGCACTCGGTTGGGTTGTGGTAGAGGCCGACGGCAACCGTCCGCTGGTGCTTCACAAATCCGGAGGGCGACAAGGCATGTTTACATATGTTGCCATCGCGCCGACGCGCGGCGTCGGCGTCTTCGCGGCGATCAACCAGTTCAACGCCGGGGGCTTTGAAGCAATGGTGCACGCAGTAAACGAACTGATCTATCAGCTCGCGCCCCGCTGACTGCGCTCTCGTCTCACAATCAGATTTCTCGTCGAGGACATTCCAATGACCGGTTCAGGCCACAGGCGCTTGCTCATCCTCTGCTTCACGGCAGCCTGCGTCCTTGCGGCTCCTCACGTCGCCGCCGCCAAAGATCGTCTGCTTGAGGAAGCCGTGGGATTTGCCGGCGGCATCGCCTTCCTGGGCTCGGGCGCTCCTGGCCTCGTGATCGCCGCGGTTCGCAACGGCGAGACGGCCTTCGCTGGCTTCGGCGAAATCCGCAAGGGCTCGGGGCAGGTGCCCGACGAACATACGCTGATGCGGATAGCCTCGATCTCCAAGACCTTCTGCGGCGATCTGATGGGCTCGATGATTGTGGATGGCGTCATCGGCGCGACCGATCCCCTTGCCAAACACCTCGGGAAGGACTGGACCGTGCCTGGGCGCGAAGGACGAACGCCGAGGCTCATCGATCTGGTGACGCAGGCATCCGGCCTGCCGCGCGAGGTACCGAACCAGACAGGCGGCACGCCGGACGACCCGTTCGCCGGCAATACCTTCGACCTCAGCCGCGCTGAGCTTGCGAAGCCAGAACCCTATCTTTTCCCTCCCGGCACGGGTGCCTTTTACTCGAACTGGGGTTACGATCTGCTCGGCCTCGCGCTGGCCAATGCCGGTGGCAAGTCCTATGGCGATCTGCTGGCCGAGCGGGTGCTCACGCCCCGCCAACTGACCGACACCAAGCTCAACCTGGCGGAAGGCGATGCGGCGCGGACCATGCAGGGCCATTTCTTCGACGGCACACCGTTGCCCCTCGTTCCTTCGCCGGAAACGATCGGATGCGCGGGCGGGCTCTACACCTCCGCCGCCGACATGATGAAGTTCATGGCCTGGCACCTTCGCAAGGATGCGGCCGGCGATGCGGAGCGTACCGTCGACCATGCGGGCTGGCTCTGGCGCGACGGTCTCTCGCCGGTAATCGGCATCGACGATGCGGGGCCGATGGGAATGATGACGCTTGGCTGGGTCGGAGTTCTGGCCGACAAGGACAAGCCCATGATGCTCAACAAGACCGGCGGATTGCAGGGGCAGTTCAGTTATGTGGTGTTGGCGCCAACGCGCGGTGTCGGTGTCTTCGCCTCGATCAATCAGTTCAGTGTCGGTGGGTTCAAGGCGATGGTCGCAGCAACGAATGATCTCGTCGCGCAACTTGCGCCAAGATAAGGGCAGTTCAGGCGGGAGCTACGCCACCTAATACGAGCTGATTAGCTGGAACAAAAAACGCGTGCCGGTATCAGTCAGACCTCGGTTATCTCTGAACGGTACCGCAACAAGCGCCCTTGCATTGAGGTGTTGCCCAAATGCAGCCTTTGCACCTATTCCGGCCGAGCCGAGTTCCGCCTCAATGTAATCCACGCCCGTATCGTGGTTCCAGACCGCACCGTAATCGACATAAGCAAACACGTTCAGATTTGGGGTCGGCAAAGCCTCCGGGAGTTCGATGTTGCGTCCCAATTCCAGCGAGGCCGCTATCCCGCTATCGCCTGAAGCGGCCGAGCCATCGAAAGCCAGGCCATAGGGATCGCCGCCGAGCACCAACTGGACCGACGATGGCACCGCCGTCGGCGCATATTGAGCAGCCACTCTGAGGTGGGCGACGGCCAGCGAAGCGATCTCCTTGGTAAGGTCGAGGTCGCCCCGAAAATACCTGTAGTCATCAGGAACGCCTGGACGCGGTGCAAGCGGATCGGTGCTGCTGCTCGCGCCAAAGCCGTCGAGGCCTTGGCCGAAAGTACCTGTCAGCGTGATGGCGCCGTTTTCCAACTCACCGGTATACTTAAGGGAGGCCGCCAGCCATCGGAGGTCCTCATCCGTCTGCGTTTCGCCGCCCAACGCCAGCGAGTTGTCCTTGAAGTTCAATTCAAGGCGGCTAAACAGGCTGTGGTCAATTGTCCGCAGCAGTGGGTAGTTGGCATACGCGCTGCCGAACCTAGAGGCTATGTCGACATCGAGAGGCTTGAGGTCGGCGCCCGGCTGGGAAGAGACATAACCGATGCTATAGCCTACATGCAGTCCGTCATACCCGATCGGGACATCGTGCGAAGCCAGCACGAACTTCAACTCCTCGGGACTGTCCGGAATGGTCACCAGGGTGATGTTCGCCACATCGAACAGCCTAAGCGCATCGTTGAAGGTGCCGGTGCCGGTCAGCTGAAATGGGCCGACGGCATTGCTGCCGAGATTGTCGACTATTGCGTTTGCGCCGGCCCGCTTGAAGCCAATGTCGAGTTTCAGATCACCGCCGGCGGAGGGCGTTTCGGGCCGAATGAAAGTGCCTTCGATGGTCAGGCCGCCAAGATCGCTCATCAGCAACAGCACGCGCTCGGCCTCCTTGATCCGGATTGGCCGCATGGCGACGATGCGATCGATGTAAGGTTTCAAACGCCGCTCAATATCAGGGATGGCGCTGTTGATGGTGACCCGGCGCACGTAGGATTCGTAGAGAACGATGACGACGTTGCCGGATGAAAAGTCCTGCTCGGGAACGACGGCCCACGAGAAATATCCGGCCTTCTGGTAGATCTCGTCGATCCGCTCGGCGATGGCGTAAAGGTCGGCGGCGCTTATCTTTTTGTTCCGCTGCGCGGCCCACGCTTGCTCCAGCGTAGCGCTGGGCACCGTCACCGCGCCTCGAACGGTTATCGACCTCAAGGTAAACATTGTTTTTTCGGCTTGTTCCGAGCTCGTTGCCTTGCGTGCATCCGGAACTGACAGGTCAATCGTGCCGGGCTTCCTCGGAGCGGAATAGCGTCGGATGATCTCGTTCTGATCCGAAACCACCGAATCGATCCGCTCGGGGATCGTCTGGCTAAGGCTCGGTCCGACCATGAAGGCACTGGTTGCAAGACTGATGGACACGCGACGTACTGCGTCGAACCAGTGGGACAGCGCCTTGCGAAGAGGCATCAATCAAACTCGCTGACATGTCGTGGCAGGGAAAATCAACGGTTATTCGAAACTTGGTTTAGCAAATTAGCAAATATGTCGGGGTCCGTCATCCCGCGATGCACACCCGTCAGTGCCCCAACAAAGCGCAGACCGCCTGAGCCTGAACCTCCCGCAAGCGGTCGAGCAACGCGCCAGCCGGCTCAGCGATGTTCAGCGTGGTGGTGACCGAGCGCGTCCCGTCGGCGGTTGATGCCGCCCACTGCGTGTAGCCCGGGAAACTGCCGGTGTGGCCATAAACGACACCGCACGGCGTGGTGTAGCGGAACAGTCCGAGACCGGCCTCGTTCGTCCCGGGTCCGGGCGGACTGGAATTGCCGGCCACGAACTTCATCTGTTCAATCTGCTCGGCAGCGCCGAAGAACTTCAGTCCGAGATCTGCCCGTATGAACATCGACAAATCATCAGGCGTCGACACGATCGCGCCCGACGCCCACGCACCGCTCGGGCTGACGAAGGTCGTGACATCTTTCGGCTCGGATCCGGGCGCGACGACATAGCCGTGGATGGCGGGCCCAGGCAGCGCGATGTCGCGCGTGGGGAAACTCGTCTGGGCGAGGGCGGCAGGACCAAACGCGATGTTCTTCAGCAGCGTCCCGTAGGGCATTCCTGTGACCGCCTCGGCGATCAGCCCGACGACGACGTTGTCCGTGTTGGAGTAGGTATACTGGGTGCCGGGCGTAAACTCGAGCGGGTCGTTGCGGACCCAGCCGATGATCTCAATGGGCTGCACGTAACCTTGAGGATTTGTCGCGACCTGCTCGGCCAAGCCCTTGGACTGCAAGTAGTCGGGCAGGCCGCTGGTGTGGTTCAGCATCTGGCGGACCGTGACGGCCGACCATGCCGCCGGCAGATCAGGCAGGTGCTGGCCGATGGTGTCGTCGAGGCCGAGCCGGCCCTTCTGGACGAGGTGCAGGGCAATGGCGCCGTTGAATGCTTTTGAGATGCTGGCGATGCGCATGTATTGGTCGACCCCCAGCGCCTCACCCGATATGACATCGGCGCGCCCCGCTGTGAGTACGGTCATGCGACCGTCGCGGTAGAGCGTGGCGATCGCCCCGGGAGGTCCATCCTCTGCATCGAGGAGCTCCTGTAGGCCGGCCTGGACCTTTGCATCGGCTGTTCTCAACTGAGCCGCGGTTAAGCCGGTCGAGCGTGCCGGGCCTTCGCTATCAGGATGTTTTACATAGAGATCCGGATTCATCTCTTCAGAAGACACGATGACTTCGTCATTGACGCCCGAGTCAATATAATCATCGGTAATTGAAAAGCCTGCCAGAAGCTGTTTGTCCGTGAGAGGATACCAGGAGCCGAGTTCGTGCGAGTAGGCGGCAATGGCCAGCATCGCGAGTTCACGATTGCTATACAGGTCGACTTCATAATCTTCGACCAATTTGCCATCCGAATATTTCTTATATCCATCAATGTAAGGATCGCGGGAATTGTCGCCTCTATACTTATCCACAATGTCGCCGACGGTGACCTTAGACTTGTTTCCGTGGAAATAGATCTTGCGGAGGAGAAAACCCCAAGCAGCTACCCCATACTCTGGGGTTTCATAAATGGCAGTTTGGTTGCCGTACCGGTCTGGCAGAGTGCAACCCACATATCCTCTCATGCTGTCTCGCTGCCATTTCGAGATGTTTATGGCGCCGGGATTGTTTGTTCGAAGGGCCCTCCGAGTAAGCGCATTTGAGGAACTATAGTCAGCGTCCGGCAGGCTGCTAAAGAAATTGCCGATCCCGACCAGACTTCTGAAGTTGAATTCAGTAGCTTCAGGATATTTCGCATCGTCGCGAAATGGCGGGGCTAGAC
>NZ_RZQP01000231.1:0-9398 GCF_003998165.1 Mesorhizobium sp. M7A.F.Ca.US.007.01.2.1
ATCTGGCGCATCTGGCGGCTCGGCACAGCGGCGTCGAGGCGATGCCGGTGATGATGCTGGCAGGGCCCGACCTGCGCACCGTTCCCGTCACCATCCACATAGCGCTGGCCGAGGTGCCGAAGGCACTGACCACCGAACTGATCGTCGCCACCGCGCGTATCACCGCTGCCGACCTTGCCGGCCGCTTCGGCATCGCCAGGCCACGGCTGGCGATTGCCGGGCTCAATCCACATGCCGGCGAAGGCGGCGCCATGGGCCTCGAGGACGAGCGGATCGTGCGCCCGGCGGTCGACATCCTGCGCGCCGAAAGCATCGACGCTTTCGGCCCTTTGCCGGCCGACACATTGTTCCATGTCCGGGCGCGGGCTGGTTACGACGCGGCCCTTTGCATGTATCACGACCAGGCGCTTATCCCGGCCAAGGCGCTGGCTTTCGACGAGGCGGTCAATGTCACGCTCGGCCTGCCCTTCATCCGCACCTCGCCCGACCACGGCACGGCCTTCGACATCGCCGGCAAGGGTGTGGCGCGGCCCGACAGCCTGATAGCGGCGCTGAAGCTTGCCCGGCGGCTGGCCGACACGAACACCAAGGCGGTTGCCGCATGAGATCTCGGACATGAGCATCGACGGGCTGCCGCCGTTGCGCGAGGTGATCGAGCGTCATGGGCTGCAGGCGAAGAAGGCGCTCGGCCAGAATTTCCTGCTCGACCTCAACCTCACCGGCAAGATCGCCCGCACCGCCGGCGACTTGTCCGATGCAACCGTCATCGAGGTCGGCCCCGGTCCCGGCGGGCTGACCCGCGCCTTGCTTGCCAACGGAGCGCGCCAGGTGATCGCCATAGAGCGCGACGAACGTTGCCTGGCTGCTCTTGCCGAAGTGTCCGACCACTATCCCGGCCGGCTGGAGGTTGTTTCGGGCGATGCGCTGAAGACGGATTTCACGGGCCTTGCCAGTCGAGCGACCGGCAATGGCGGCCCGGTCAAGATCGTGGCCAACCTGCCCTACAACATCGGCACGGAGCTGCTGGTGCGCTGGTTGACCGTCAGCGACTGGCCGCCTTTCTACACCTCGATGACTTTGATGTTCCAGCGCGAGGTGGCCGAGCGCATCGTCGCTCCCGCCGGCAGCGACAGCTATGGCCGGCTGGGGGTCCTTGCCGGCTGGCGGACGGAGGCGAGGATCGCCTTCGACGTACCGCCACAGGCATTCACGCCGCCGCCAAAGGTCACCTCCTCGGTGGTGCATCTTGTGCCGCGCCTGACGCCCCTGCCCACCGAGGTGAAGAAACTCGGCCGCGTCACAGAAGCCGCCTTCGGCCAACGTCGCAAGATGCTGCGGCAGAGCGTGAAGAGCCTCGGCGGCGAGGCCCTGCTCGACCGCGCCGGCATCGATCCGACACGCCGCGCCGAGACGCTCAGCGTCGAGGAGTTTGTAAGGTTGACAAACGCGGTGTAAGAAGCTGCCGATCTGCCCCCTCGTGGGGGAGATTGGCGCTTCACCGCCTCAACCCGTCTTCTCGTCCAACAGTCCCGAGACGAAATCGAACAGGCCTGGCCGGCGGTCGCGTCTCAGCCGCTCGGCGACGACGATGCCGCGCACTTCGGCGAAGGCGCGGTCGAGGTCGTCATTGACGATGACGAAATCATATTCCTTCCAGTGCTCAATCTCGTTGCGGGCGTTTTTCAACCGCGTTTCGATCACCGCTTCCTGGTCTTCGGCGCGGCGCTTCAGCCGTGCCTTCAACTCCTTCATCGACGGCGGCAGGATGAAGATCGAGACGATGTCGGCGCGCATCTTCTCCTTGAGCTGCTGGGCGCCCTGCCAGTCGATGTCGAACAGCATGTCGCGCCCTTCAGACAGCGCCAGTTCGGCAGGCTCGCGCGGTGTCGCATAGCAATTGCCATGCACCTCGGCCCACTCCAGCAGCGCGTCTGAATCACGAAGCCGCTCGAATTCGCGCATCGTCCGGAAATGATAGTGGACGCCTTCGATCTCGCTGCCGCGGCGCGGCCTGGTGGTGACCGAGACCGACAGTTCGAGGCTGGAATCGCTTTCCAGAAGATTGCGCGCGATCGTCGACTTGCCGGCGCCGGACGGCGACGACAGGACGAGCATCAGGCCCCGGCGGCGAATGCGGGACCCCAAATCCTTGGCAACCATCGGCTACTCCAGATTCTGGATCTGTTCACGAAACTGGTCGACCACCGCCTTCAGGTCCAGCCCGATCGCGGTGATGGCGGCGGCATTCGACTTGGAACACAGCGTATTCGATTCGCGGTTAAATTCCTGTGCCAGAAAATCGAGCTTGCGACCGACCGCGCCGCCGCCCACCAGCAGTGCCCGGCCGGATGCGACATGCGTTTTCAGCCGGTCGATCTCTTCGCGAATATCGGCCTTGGTGGCCAGGAACGCGGCCTCCATGTGCAGTCGGGTGGCATCCAAATTGGCGGAAGCGTCCATCAGCAGCCTGACCTGCTCGGCGATGCGTTCCCGGATCACCGCGGTCTCGCGGGATGGATCCACTTCTGCCCGCAGCGTCAGCGCCTCGATTGTGTCGATATGACCCGACAGCAGCAAAGCCAGCGCGGCCCCTTCGCCCTGCCGTGCCTGTTCGAGCCCGTTCAAGGCCACTTCGAGCGCGGCCATGATCGCGGCATCGAGCGCGGCCCTCGCCTCCTCGGTTTCGACAGTTTCGGGAATGTCGAGCACGCCGCGCAGCGACAGCAGTCCATCCGAGGTCGCCGCAGCAACGCCGAACTGCTCCTGCAGCCGCTTGGCGAGCCCGGCCAGGTCCTTCAGGAAGGCTTCGTTGACGACCGGCTGCGCCTGCGCGCCGACGGCACGGCCGATGGTCAGCGTCGCCTGAAAATTGCCGCGTGCAAAACGTTTCTGAAGTATCTGCCGGACAGCCGGTTCCAACCGCTCGAAGCCTTGCGGCAGCCGCAGCCGTACTTCGACGCTCTTGCCGTTGACGGACTTGACCTCCCAGGCGATCGAAGTGCCTTCGTGCTCGGCGACGGCGCGTGCAAAACCGGTCATGCTCTGCAAATTCATATCGCCCACACGTCCCTGGCACATTGCCCCGAACCGGCTTTCCGGACAGAGCAAGTGCTGCTTGAAAATGACTGCGCCGCAGCGCGTCGAAATCGGACGCGCGGCGCTCTTGCAAATGTCAGGGCGTCGCCTGTCGGGCAACGCCTTTCTTCATTCTACTGGGCAGCGCCCGCGTCACCGCCGCTGTCGTCGGCACCGTCAGCCGGCGCACTGTCGGCCGGCCCACCGTCCGCCGGCTTGACGGCATTGCTGTCGCCGCCGCCGGTCGTCTTGGCGGCTTTGGCGACGTCATCCGCCTGCTTCTTCTGCAGAGCGCGATAGCGGGCGACATTCTCGTTGTGCTCGTCCAGCGTCGCGGCAAAGACGTGCCCACCGGTGCCGTCGGCGACGAAATAGAGGTCGTCGGTCTTCGATGGGTTGGCCACCGCCTCCAGCGCTGCACGACCCGGATTGGCGATCGGCGTCGGCGGCAAGCCGTTGATCACATAGGTGTTGTAGGGGGTCTGTTTCTGGATATCCGACTGGTAGATCGGCCGGTCCGCCGGCTTTCCCTTGCCGCCGAACAACCCGTAGATGATGGTCGGATCGGATTGCAGGCGCATGCCCTTGGCAAGCCGGTTCAGGAAGACGGCGGCAACCCGTGAACGCTCGTCACCCTTGCCCGTTTCCTTTTCGACAATCGAGGCCAGCGTGACGAACTCCTCGACGTTGGCCAGCGGCAGGTCCGGCGCGCGCCGCTGCCAGACATCGTCAACCAGCTTCTTCTGATCCGCAAGCAGCTTGTCGACCATCTGCTGGCGTGTCGCGCCGCGCGTGAAGCGCAGCGTGTCGGTGGCGAGGCTGCCCTCCGGCGGCGTGGTTGCCGGCATGTCGCCGCTCAAGGCAGTCTCTTCGGCGATGCGCTGCAATGCCTGGTCGACAGTCAGTCCTTCAGGGATGGTCAGCGAATACATCACCGACTTGCCGCTCTTCAGAAGCTCCATGATATCGCGCATGGAAGCCCTGGGCTTGATCTCGTACTCGCCGGCTTTCAGCGCCGAATCATTGCCGAAGGCCCGCACGCCAAGGCGGAATACCCGGGCATCACTGATCAGTCCGCGGCGTTCGAGCTGGTCGGCGATATCCTGGACGCCGGTGTTCGGCTTGACCAGGAAGGTGTCGCCATTGGCGGAGGGTCCGGGCTCGGTGAATTCCTGCTTGCCGAAATAGACCGCGACGCCGGCCGCCAGAACCACCAGCATCACCGAGGAGATGACGAAGTTCATGAACACGACGACCTGGCTGCGTGACGCACGCGAGCGCTTCGGCGGCGGCGTGCCGGCCTCTGGCCGCAACGCCTCGCTGGCCGTTTTCGGCACGATCGGTCCGGATGTTGCCGGCCGTTGCCCGAATTCTCCGTTGCCTGCCGGATTTGTGTTCATTTCGCCCTACCGTTTGATCGCCCAACGAATCCCCAGCGGCAGAGTAGAGGCGAATATGGCAAAATTGGCGGCACGCCAAAGCGTCGCCCGGCAGCCGGACGATCAGCCATTGTAGCGCTGGAAGACCAGCGACGCATTGGTCCCGCCAAAGCCGAACGAATTGGACAGCGCCACGTCGATCTGGCGGGCGCGCGGCTTGTTCGGCACCAGGTCGATCGCGGTTTCGCGTTCGGGGTTGTCGAGGTTGATGGTCGGCGGCGCGACATTGTCCCTGATGGCAAGGATCGAGAAGATCGCTTCGGCGGCGCCGGCCGCCCCAAGCAGATGGCCGATCGACGACTTGGTCGACGACATCGAAATCTTCGATGCGGCATTGCCGACAAGCCGCTCGACAGCGCCGAGCTCGATCGTGTCGGCCATGGTCGAGGTGCCGTGCGCGTTGATGTAGTCGACGTCGGCAGGCGTAAGCTTGGCCCGGTTGAGTGCTGCCGTCATGCAACGGAAGGCACCATCGCCATCCTCGGCGGGCGCCGTGATGTGATGCGCGTCGCCGGTGAGACCATAACCCGTCACCTCGGCATAGATCTTGGCGCCGCGCGCTTTGGCATGTTCGAGCTCCTCAAGCACGACAACGCCGGCGCCCTCGCCCATGACGAAGCCGTCGCGGTCGCGATCATAGGGGCGCGACGCCGTTTGCGGCGAATCATTGCGTTCCGTCGACAGTGCCCGGCATGCGGCGAACCCGGCGATCGACAGCCGCGTCACCGGCGCTTCGGCGCCACCGGCGACCATCACGTCGGCATCGCCCCACATGATCAGCCGGGCAGCATCGCCAATGGCGTGCGCGCCGGTCGAACAGGCCGTGACGACGGCATGGTTCGGGCCTTTCAGCCCGTGCCGGATCGAAACCTGCCCGGAGACGAGATTGATGATCTGGCCCGGGATGAAGAAGGGGCTGATGCGGCGCGGGCCGCGTTCCTTGAGGATCATCGCGTTCTCGGCGATGCCCTCGATGCCGCCGATGCCGGAGCCGATCAGGACGCCGGTGGCGCATTGCTCTTCATGCGTCCTGGGTTCCCAGCCGGAATCCTTCAGCGCCTCGTCGGCGGCAGCAATCCCGTACAGGATGAAGTCGCCGATCTTGCGCAATTCCTTCGGCTCGAGCACGGCCTCGGGATTGAAGGTGGCATTGCTGCCGTCACCACGCGGAATGACGTGGGCGATCTTGCAAGCAAGATCCTCCACCTCGAACTCGGTGATGCGCTTGGCAGCGCTGCGGCCGGTCAGAAGCTCCTTCCAGCTGTGCTCGAAGCCCATGCCGAACGGCGACAGCAAGCCAAGGCCCGTGACGACGACACGCCTCATCGCAGGTCCTCCCCGGTGATGACTGCAGAAAGCGTCAGGCCGAAGCCTTGTCGATGTACTTCACGGCATCGCCGACGGTCAGGATGGTCTCGGCCGCGTCGTCGGGGATCTCGACGCCGAATTCTTCTTCGAACGCCATGACGAGTTCGACCGTGTCGAGGCTGTCGGCGCCCAGATCATCGATGAAGCTCGCCTGCTCCGTCACTTTGTCGGCATCGACGCCAAGGTGCTCGATGACGATCTTCTTGACGCGCTCTGCGGTGTCACTCATTTGGGCATCCTCGTCTTTTGTTTGTCTGTCTTCGTTAGCGGGCAGAATGCCGCTAATCAAGCTGAAAGATGGTCCTGCCGGAAACGCAACGACTACGGACCGATTTTTGCCCGAACCGCCGGGTTGCGGGCCGCATTACACGAAAAATAGCTGAGGTCCAAGCCGAAATGGTCTCTTTACACAACCCGCCGGCGTTGCTGCAGAACCTCGTTCAAATCATAGCCATGCCGCCATTTACGTGGATGGTCTGGCCGGTGACGTAGGCGGCTTCGTTGGAGGCGAGATAAGCGACGGCGGACGCGACTTCGACGCTGGTGCCCATGCGCCGCGTCGGGATCGCCGCCATGATCGCCTCTTTCTGCTTGTCGTTGAGCTTGTCGGTCATTGCCGATTCGATGAAGCCTGGTGCAACGCAGTTAACGGTGATGTTGCGGGTGGCGATCTCCTGCGCCAGCGACTTGGAGAAGCCGATCATGCCGGCCTTGGAGGCGCAGTAATTGGTCTGGCCGGGGTTGCCGGTCACGCCGACCACCGAGGTGATGTTGATGATGCGGCCATGGCGGCGGCGCATCATCGGATGGGTGAGTTCGCGGGTGAGCCGGAAAACGGCGGTCAGATTGACCTCGATCACGCTGTCCCAATCGGCATCCGACATGCGCACGAACAGCCCGTCCTTGGTGATGCCGGCGTTGTTGACCAGGATGTCGACGCCTTCGAGATCGGCCTCGGCTTTCTGGCCGAGCGCCTTGACCTCGTCACGGTTGGACAAATTGGCCGGGAACAGCTTGACCCGGTCGCCAAGCTCGCTAGCCAGCGCGTCCAATTTCTCGATGCGGGTGCCATGCAGGCCGACGATCGCGCCTTGCGCATGCAGCATCCGGGCGATCGCCTCGCCGATGCCTCCCGATGCGCCGGTGACGAGCGCCTTGCGGCCAGTCAATTCGAACATTTTTGTCTCCTGATTGAGAAGAGAACACCCCTTTTGCAGGGAATGGGATCAAATGGGGCTTTATGCAAGCGCTGCTAGCGTTGCCTCGACCTCAGCCGCCGAGCCGACCGACGCAGTGGCGATGTCGCGGTTGATGCGCCGCGCCAATCCCGAAAGCACCTTGCCGGCGCCAATCTCGTAAAGCGTGGTGACGCCATTTGCGCCGAACCACTCCACGGTCTCGCGCCAACGTACGCGGCCGGTTATCTGCTCGACCAGGCGGCGGGCGATCTCGTCCGGATCGCTGGTCGGGCTGACCGTGACATTGGAGAGGACGGGAACGACCGGCGCATTCTTTGTCACACCGGCGAGTGCGTCGCGCATGACGTTCGCGGCCGGCGCCATCAGCGCCGAATGGAAGGGCGCGGACACCTGCAGCATCAGTGCGCGCTTGGCGCCTTTCTCAGTGCACAGTTTCGCCGCCAGTTCGACCGCGGCCCTGGCGCCGGAAATGACCAGTTGGCCGCCGCCATTGTCGTTGGCGATCTGGCAGACGGAGCCTTTGGCGGCTTCCGCGCAAGCGGCTTCGACATCGGCCTGTTCCAATCCGATGATCGCCGCCATGGCGCCCTCGCCGGCCGGCACCGCCGCCTGCATGGCATTGCCGCGGATGCGCAGCAGCCTGGCGGCATCGGCAACCGAAACGAAGCCAGCGGCCGCGAGCGCCGAATATTCGCCCAGCGAATGACCGGCGACATAGGCGACCTTGCCTTTCAGCGAGAAGCCGCGCGATTCCAGCGCCCGGATCGCGGCCAGCGACACCGCCATCAGCGCCGGCTGCGCGTTGGCGGTCAGCATCAACGTCTCTTCCGGCCCTTCCCAGATCAGCTTCGACAGGTTTTCGCCGAGCGCGTCGTCGACTTCCTGGAAAATTCTGCGCGCCTCGGGAAAGGCCTCGGCGAGATCCTTGCCCATGCCGACTGCCTGGCTGCCTTGTCCAGGAAAGGTGAATGCAACGGCCATGCGCGGGCTCCCAAGGGCTGGTTTTTCTTGCCTGATAGACGAGTTTTTCTTGCCTGTGACGCAAGGCAGGCCGCCAAGTCAAGCCCGGTTCGACCCTGCTCGACGGCAGCTTCATCCGCCGAGTGCCTGTTCCGAAAGGCTTTTTGGCGATCACTCCTGATGAAAACCGCTCACGATTCGTTTGCTGGCTCTTCTTATTTTGGCCACAGGCGCTAGCTTTGCGTGACAATTCCATGACAATCGAGTGACGTGCTTGTCGCTGGGTGGGGAAGTTAAAGTGGCAAAGAGTTACAAACGCGCCGGCAAGGCCGCGCCACAGTTCCTGGAAGACGACCCCTCCACCGGCTATCTGCCGGGCAGGAGATGGCCGGTCGTGCGCTATGGGCTGATCAGCCTGGCGATCGCCGCCGTCCTGGTGTTTGCCATCGAACTGATCGTGCGCGGCGACTTTGCCGGCACGGTCTCCTTCTTCCTGCAGCCGCTCAAGCCGGGCTGGACCACCATCGTCGTGTTCGCGCTGATCCTGATCGGCCTCGATGCGGTGCTGGGCCGCAGCCATCAGAGCCTGATGATCGTCGCGCCACTGACGCTATCGCTTGCCTTCGTCGGCCACCAGAAGTCGCATTATCTCGGCGATCCGCTCTATCCGACCGATTTCCTCTATGCCCGCCAGATCTTCGCGCTGTTGCCGCTTTTGGTGCGCGACCGGCCGATGACCGCGCTCGCCATGGTCGTCGGCATCGTCGCCGGCCTGTCGCTGCTCGTCTATGGCTGGCGGATGTGGCGCCGCAAGGTTCCCGCACTCAGCCGCAAGGGACGCCTTGCGCGGCTGACGCTGGCAGTGCCGCTGCTCGCCTTCTTCGTTTCGATCATGGACTATGCCACGTTCTCCTGGACCAGGGACCGGTTGCAGATCATCCCGATCATGTGGGACCAGAAGGAAAACTATGCCTCCAACGGTTTTGCGCTGGCCTTTGCGCTCAATGTGCCGATGGCGCATGTCTCTGCGCCGCCGGGCTATTCCGACAAGGCGATCGCGGCGATCGCCAGGCCCGATGTGACCGCCTCGGTGCCGGCCGAGAAGCCTGACATCATCATCGTCATGAGCGAGTCCTTCTGGGACCCGACCAAGCTGCCCGGCGTCACCATCACGCCCGATCCGATCCCCAATGTGCGGGCGCTGCGCTCCGGCTCGATGTTCTCGCCGGAGTTCGGCGGCATGACCGCCAATATCGAGTTCGAGGCGCTGACCGGCTTCTCCAACGCGTTCCTGCCGGCCGGCAGCATCCCCTACCAGCAATATGTGCGCACGCCGACGCCGTCGCTGGCAACCTTC
>NZ_RZQP01000232.1:0-9338 GCF_003998165.1 Mesorhizobium sp. M7A.F.Ca.US.007.01.2.1
GCTACCGCATCGTGCCGCGCGTCCTCGGCCAGGCGCATCGTGCGCTGGCGACGGCCGAGCGGGCGGCCAATGTGTCGCTGGCCTCGATATCGGACAATCCCGTCTACATCCCGCCCGACGATGCAGATCGGCTCGGCCGCTGCATCTCGACCGGCGGCTATCACAATGCGATGGCAACGCCGGCGCTGGACGATCTGGCGGCGATATGGGCCGACATCTGCCTGCTCTGCGACCGCCACGCCTCGAAGCTTCTGAACGGCAAGGTGTCGCTGCTGCCGGATCTGCTGATGACCGGACGTCACTCAGCCGACAGCGATGGCCATGGCAATGTCGGCTATGTGCCGATGGCGATCACCGGCTATCTCGAGCAGGCCAAGCTGGCCGCACAGCGCACCTTCATTCCGGGCACGGAATCGGCTGGCGCGGGGCAGGACGACGTCGCCACGACGGCGTTCTTCGCATGGGCCAAGGAAGCGACCGCCGGCCGCTGCGTCGATGCCGCCATGGCGATGCTGGCAATGATCGCCTCGCAGGCGCTGCACGTCACCGAACGGACGCCGCCGCCGGCACTGCGTTCCTTCGTCGATCAAATCAGAGCTATCGTGCCGCCTGTCGGCGCCGATCGCGTGCTGGGGCCGGAGCTTGCCAGGTTGGCGGAATGGTTCACTGAGAAAGTGTTCGAGGCGTAGAGATGCCAACAAAGCGGTAGCCGGTGAATTGGTGCGCCTGAACGGATGAAGTACGAACCTGCCGAGCTTCAGGTGGCCTGCCACCCGAAGCTCGAAGAGCGAAGGGTGGTGCGGACGACGGGAATCGAACCCGTACGATCAGAGATCGAGGGATTTTAAGTCCCTTGCGTCTACCAATTCCGCCACGTCCGCAGGCCAGCCCTTTTCAGACGCCAGACACAGGCCGTCAAGTCGTGTTGTTGAGCGTTCGCCGAACGTGCAAACAGACCGGGCGGCTTGATGATACTGGCGCGATCACGGAATTATCGGCGCGGCGGGTAGTGGTAGGATGCCTGTGTGGTGGATTTGATCCGCCAAGGCCGGCGCCTCTCAGGCCCAACCCATTCCCCCCGCCCACTGGGAGCGTCGGCCACCCTTCCATGAAGAGAGCCCCTCAAGTGGTCGCCTGGGCCGGCAGCGTCGCGATTGTGGGCCTGGTCAGAACTTGTAGCTCAAATTGATCCCGACCGTATTCAGCTTCACGTTCTGATCGCGATCGTTAAAGGGTTCTGCCACCTCGTAGTGCTCGGAGCCGAAATCATAGTAGCGATACTGCGCGCCGACGACGAACTTGTCGGTCAGCGCGTAGTCGACGCCGGCACCCACGGTCCAGCCGACATTCGTGCGCGTGCTGTCGAACGCCGGACCCGCGACTTGCGATGTTTCGATGCCGGCAAAGGCGACGCCGCCAATGCCGTAGACCAGCAGGCGGTCCATGGCGTAACCCGCCTTGGCGTTGACCGACCCGAACCACTTGATGTCGGTGCCGAATGTGCTTCCCAGCGCCGATACCGTCGTGCCGCCGACCGAGGAATAGTTGAGGTCCGCCTCGGCGCCGAGCACCGCCTGGTCGAATTGCCACAGGCCGGCGACGTGGCCGCCGACAAAACCGCCGTCAATGTCGGGCGCGATGGAAAATGGCGCACCTTCTGTCACCGATACATCGGATTGGCCCCAGCCATAGCCGGCCTGCAGACCAGCGTAATAGCCCGTCCAGTCGAATCCGGGCGCGGTCATCGGCACGTCGACCGCCGGGTCGGCTGCAAAAGCCGGCACGGCCAGAACGGCAAGGAAACCGGCACTAGCGACCATCAATCGACGCATCGAACTCCCCGAAATGACGGTTCAGAAAGATCCTCGTCAGAAGGATAACCGCATTCGCCGCAATCGCAATCCCCCTGTCGCCGTACAGAATCCTCTATTTGGCATCGATGAAGTCCAGCACAGCCTGGCTATATTCATCCGGCGCTTGCAGCATGGCGAAATGACTGGCGTTGGGCAGGATGATCAGCTTCGCACCTGGGATGGCGGAGGCGATATAGTCGGTGTGTTCGCGCTTGATCGCCTCATCGTGGTCGCCGGCAACGATCGCCGTCGGCGTGGTTATCTCGGCAAGCTGTTCCTTGCTCCACGCCGGCTCGCTCTCCCACATGTGGCTCATCTGCGCCACGAAGGCGTCATACTGGTCCGGTGTTTTCGACATCTTCTTGTAGTCGCGGCCGGAGCGGTCGATGTAGGCGGCAAAGGTCTTGTTGGTCATCACGCCCGGATCAAGGCCGTCGGTGGTTACGTTGGCGGCTTGCGCGAACAGCCTTGTCAGCCGCTCCGGATGATGCAGTGCGATGTCGATACCGATGATGCCGCCATCGCTCCAGCCGACAAGCGCGGTCTTGTCGATCTTCAGGTGGTCGAGCAGCGCCAGATAGTCCGATGCCATCAAGTCGTAGCCATAGGGCTGCTCGGTGCGGGTGGAGCGGCCGTGGCCACGGCTGTCGGCGACGATTACCTTGTGCGTCTTGGAAAGCGTGGCCACCTGGCTGGCCCAGATGTCGCCGTGGCCGAGGCCGCCATGGATGAGCAGCACCGGATCGCCCGCGCCGAAAACGGCGTAGTACATCTGGATGCCGTTCACCGGCGCGTATCCGCTCTGATCGGGTTTGGGCATGGCCGCTGGTTCCGGCAAGGTCTGCCAACGCTCCTCGGCCACGGCAGAAGTGGTCGACGCTGCGAACAAGATAACGATGGCGAACGCTTTCCAAAAACGGGTCATGTCTTCCCTCATATGGTTCGGTTCGCGGTCAGCATCGCCTTCCAGCCGGATTAGTCAACAAGCTCGCCCTGACGCGGTATGTCGGACCGACGGCTCTGGCGGCGCCCGCCGACATTTGCGAGACTGGCGGCAACCGAGGAATCGCCAATGACGAAAGCAACGCCCGCAAAACCCAGACCGTGGACCGAGATGGCGACACATCTGGTCGATGTCGCCGTGGGGCGCAAACCCGCTGACCTGGTCGTGCGCAACGGCCGCTGGGTGAACGTTCATTCGGGCGAGATCATCGCCGGCACCGACATCGCCATTGCCGGCGGGCGCTTTGCCTATTGCGGGCCCAATGCCAGCCATGCAATCGGCCAGGGCACCAAGGTGGTCGATGCCGGCGGGCGTTATCTGGTGCCCGGCCTCTGCGACGCGCATATGCATGTCGAGAGCGGCATGGTGACGGTGACCGAGTTCTGCCGGGCCGTCATTCCGCACGGCACCACCTCGATGTTCATCGACCCGCACGAGATCGCCAATGTTCTGGGTCTGCCCGGCGTGCGGCTGATGCATGACGAAGCGGTCGCCATGCCCATCAACGTGCATGTCCAGATGCCGTCCTGCGTGCCTTCGGCGCCGGGGCTGGAACATGCCGGCGCCGAGCTGACGGTCGCCGATGTCGCGGAAGCGATGACCTGGGAGAACATTATCGGCCTGGGCGAAGTGATGAATTTCCCCGGCGTCGTCGCCAATGATCCGGTCATGTCGGGCGAGATCGCGGCGACGGTCAAGGCGGGCAAGACGGTCGGCGGCCACTATGCCTCGCGCGATCTCGGCCTGCCGTTCCACGGCTACGTCGCCGGCGGCCCCGAGGACGACCATGAGGGCACGCGCGCCGAGGACGCTATCGCCCGCGTGCGCCAGGGCATGAAGGCGATGCTGCGGCTGGGCTCGGCCTGGTACGACGTCGCCTCGCAGATCAAGGCGGTGACGGAGGGCGGAATCGACCCGCGCAACTTCATCCTGTGCACCGACGACAGCCATTCCGGCACGCTGGTCCAAGAGGGCCATATGGACCGCGTGGTGCGCCACGCCATCCAACAGGGATTGAAGCCGGTGACGGCGATCCAGATGGCGACGCTCAATACCGCCCAGCATTTCAAACTGGAGCGCGAGATCGGCTCGATCGCGCCGGGCCGGCTGGCCGACCTGCTGATCGTCTCGGATCTCGCCGCAATGACCATCGACGAGGTCTATGCACGCGGCGTCAGGGTGGCCAAGGGCGGCAAGCTCGAAATCGACATTCCGGCCTATGATTACCCCCGGACGGCGAAGAACACCGTCAAGCTCGGCAAGAAGTTGAAGGGCGACGACTTCGATATCGCCGCCCCCAAGGGCGCCAACGAGGTTCGGGTGCGTGTCATCGGCGTCATCGAGAACCAGGCGCCGACGCGCGCGCTGGAGGCCGATCTGCCGGTCGAGGACGGGCTGGTCGCAATGGACCGCCGCAACGACATCTGCCAGATCGCGCTGGTCGAGCGTCACAGGGGCACGGGCGGCGTCAGCAACGCCTTCGTTTCGGGCTTCGGCTATATGGGCGACTGCGCCATGGCGTCCAGCGTGGCGCATGACGCCCACCACATCATCTGCGTCGGCACCAACAAGCAGGACATGGCGCTGGCGGTAAACCGTCTGGGCGCGGTCGGTGGCGGCGTCGTGCTGTTCTCCAAGGGCAAGGAACTGGCGCTGGTCGAAATGCCGATCGCAGGCCTGATGTCGGACGAACGGGCGGAAATCGTCGCCGCCAAGGCCGAGAAGCTCACCGAGGCGATGCGCAAGATGGGCTGTTCATTGAACAACGCCTACATGCAGCACTCGCTGCTGGCGCTGGTCGTCATTCCGGAGCTCAGGATCTCCGATGTCGGCCTGATCGATGTGACGACATTCCAGAAGGTCGATCTGTTCGTCTAGGATTGTTGATATTCAGGCCATGCCGACCTGTAAGTAGCGATTTTCTGCGCTTCCGGTGCTCACGTACTTAAGTACGCTCCGCTCCGGTTCTCGAAAACCACCACTTTCTGCTCGGCCTGACCCGAATCTCAACAATCCTAGGGCCAATGCCGCCCGCTGGCTCACCCGCCGGTGGCGATGGTCAGCACCTTGAACGGCGTGGTGATGACGATCTCGGCGACCGAGCCGACGGCCTTGCCGAGGCCCTGGCCGAGATTGTTGAGCTGTGTCGGGTCGGGTTCGTCCGAGGCGAGGCCCGCCGGCGCCCGCAGCCGGTCGCCGAGCAGTTGCACCAGCATCGGGTTGTCGGCGAATTTGGCGTGGTTGAGGCGGTCGCCGCCCTTGGCCTGGGAAAGATCGACCACCGACACGCCATAGCTGGCGAGGTCTGCAGCGTTGCCGTAGTCGCCGACGCGCGGCTTGTCGCCCGAGATCAGGGACGAGAGCTTGAGAGCCCGGTCATCCGCAGAGAGCAGGATGGCGAACGGCTTGTCGGGTTTGCCGTAGCGGATCATCTGCTTCTTGAAGACGTCGACATCGATGTCGGGCGAGGCCAGGATGACGTAGCCCAGTTTGCCGCCGAGATCCCGGTCGCCGGTGATGGCAAGCTGGCGCAGCGTCTCCATGGTCACCCAGGTTCCCATCGAATGGGCGATGATGTCGATGCTCTTGACCTTTGTCTTGGCCAGCATCCTGAGCGTCGCCTCGAGGTCGTCGCGCGCTGCGTTGGCGCTTTCCTTGTCGTAGATGTAACCCGTGGTCTTGCCGCTCGAAGCCCAGGAGAACAGCACCGGGGTGCCGGGATATTTGGTGTCGTGGGCGATCTGCGTCAGCCGGTAGATGCCGTCGTCAAAACCGTTGTTGAAGCCGTGCACGAAAACCAGCGCACGGTCGCCGCGCATGGAAATGTCGGCGCCGACCGCTTTGGCGAACTGGGGCGCGCCTTCATAGAAAGTGACGTCCTTGGCGGTAAAATCCTTGGCAGGATTGCTGTTTGCCGATCCCTTGGCCCGCTCGATGGCGCCGACCTGATGGCTTTTGGGAACGGTGACGTCGACACGGGCAAAGCTGGTGGTCAGCGAGCGATCGCCGTCGTAAACCTGTCGCGGCTCTTTTGTTGCCCTCTGGCGGGTGGTGGCGACGAAGATTTCATGCGTGGCCGCGATGTCGGATGCGGGCACCGAGACCGTCGTCCTGTTGAGCAGGTCGTGCGTTTTCCCGCCAGCGCAGCCGGTGACAGCGAGCGCCGATGCAACGACGAGGTAGCTCTTCGAACGCACGGTCACACGCAGGCTCCCGCAAAAGGGGACGTCAAACGCGTGACGTCGCTGGCTATTCCGATAAGGCCAGAGACCGGCGCGGTCCAGTTCAAAGTGAATCCATACGTCCGCGATGCCGGGCAGGCATCGCCGCGAGACCGCACCTATTGGCCAAGCAGGCTGATGCGGTCGGTGACATCACGGTCGCTGGCAAAGCCGTCATCCTCGCGCAGCCGCTGGCCGATCATCTTCACCAGCGTCGGATTGTCGGCGAATTTCGTATGGTTGAAGCTGTCCGATCCCTTGACCTTGGACAGGTCGACGACCGTCACGCCATAGGAGGCAAGATCGGCGGCATCCTTGTAGTCGCCGACACGCGGCCGTGAACCGGCGATCAGGCCGGAGAGCCGCAGCGCACGGTCGTCGTCCGATAACAGCAGGATGAACGGCTTGTCGGGCTTGCCATAGCGCCGCATCTGGCTCTTGAACACGTCGACATCGATGTCGGGCGAGGCCAGCACCACGTCGCCGAGCTTGCCGCCGAGATCGCGATCGCCGGTGATGGCCATCTGGCGCAGCGTTTCCATGGTGACCCAGGTTCCGAGCGAATGTGCGACGATGTCGATGCGCCGCGCGCCGGACTGCTCCAGCATCCTGAGCGTCACCTCCAACTGGTCGCGGGCAGCGCTGGCGCTTTCCTTGTCGTAGACATAGTCGGTGGTCCTGGCGCCCGATGCCCAGGAAAACAGCACTGGCGTGCCGGGATAGCCGGAATCATGGACGATCTGGGTCAGGCGATAGACGGCGGCATCGAAGCCGGTGTTGTAGCCATGCACGAAGACCATGACGCGGCCGCCGCGCGCCGCGATGTCGGCGTTGAGCGCGCTGGAGAATTTCGGCTGCGTGTCGTAGCCGACGACCTCGGAAGCCATGAAATACTTGGCCGGGTCGTCCGACTTGCCGCGCGAGCGGCGCTCGATCTGGCCGGTCTTGTGAAGCCCCGGAACGGTGACGTTGACGCGGGCATAGTTCAGCGTCGCCGACCGTTCGCCGTCGAAAACCTTGTTGGGATCGTCGGATTTCTTGCGCGTCGTGGCGATGAAGATCGAGTGGTTGCCGGCGATCTCCGTCACCGGCGCGGACACCATGGCGCTGCCAAGCAATTCCTGTGTTTGCTGGCCGGCGCAGCCGGCGACGAACAAGGCCAGGACAACGGTAAAAATCTTCTTCAAAGGCACGCCTGAATTTCCAACTCCGGCCGAAAGGCCTGTCTATCCTCACGATACCTCCCGGACAGGCAGAGTGCGGCAGAACTAAGTCCTGTCGAGTCGAAATGTGATCGGCGCCCCGCTGCGGCCATCGCAGTGTTGCGCGAAAGCCAAAATGGCGGGAAACGCCTGCGTGATGTGCGCAATGAGCGGCGTCGCCGCTGGCCCTCCAATCCCCGCGGAGATAGCGATTTCATACCGCCCGATGCGAGGGGGCATGAGAATGCACCCGCAAGTAGCTGAAAATATTTCGCAAAATTTCCGCCCGGAAGGACGTAAATGATGGACGATGGCGCTGGGGAGCCGGATATGTGATAGGCGGGCTCGCGCCGCACCTGGTCATGGCGCTCAACAACCGAACGTTCGCGACCCGATTAATGATAGAGATCCGCGGACAGCATGCAACGCAAGGTGATTTTCCCCAGGGGTGGTTTCCGATGAACAGTTTCTCTTCCCGCGTTGCTGCCGCTGCCGCCGCGATCCGCCAGATCTTCCCTGAAACGCCGCTACAGGAAAACGACTATCTGTCGAAAAAGACCGGTGCGCGGGTGCTGTTGAAGCGCGAGGATCTGTCGCCGGTCCGCTCCTACAAGATCCGCGGCGCCTTCAATTTCTTCCGCAAGACACTGGCGGCCGGCAACGAGGCCGAACTGTTCGTCTGCGCGTCCGCCGGCAACCACGCGCAGGGCTTTGCTTTCGTCTGCCGCCATTTCGGCAGGCGAGGCGTCGTGTTCATGCCGGTGACGACGCCGCAGCAGAAGATCGACAAGACCAGGCTGTTCGGCGGCGATTTCATCGAGATCAGACTGGTCGGCGATTTCTTCGACGATTGCTATCGCGCTGCCCTGGAATTCACCGACAGTTCCGGCGCCCATATGGTGCCGCCTTTCGATCACAAGGACATCATCGAGGGCCAGGCAACCGTCGCCTACGAGATCGCGGACCAGATGCCGGGCGCCCGCATGCCCGATATCGTCATGCTGCCGGTCGGCGGTGGCGGACTTGCCGCGGGCGTCACCCACTATTTCGCCGATCAGGGCAGGGAAGCACACTTCGTCTTCTGCGAACCGGCAGGCGCGCCGAGCCTGCGCGAGAGCCTCGCAGCGGGGAAACGGCTCAAGCTCGCCAAGGTCGACAATTTCGTCGATGGCGCCGCGGTGGCCGAGATCGGCCGCGAGCCGTTGCGTCATCTCAAGGATTTTCCGGCCGACACGGTGCGGCTGATCCCGGAAAACAGGCTCTGCGCCACCATGATCGAGATGCTCAACGTCGAAGGCGTCGTGCTGGAGCCGGCCGGCGCGCTGGCGATCGATGCGCTCAAGGATTTCTCCAAGAAGGAGATCAGGGGCAAGACGATCGTTGCCGTGGTTTCGGGCGGCAATTTCGATTTCGAGCGGCTGCCGGACGTCAAGGAACGGGCGTTGCGCTTCGAGGGTCTGAAGAAATACTTCATCATCCGTTTTCCGCAGCGGCCGGGCGCGCTGCGCGATTTCCTCGAACTGCTCGGACCCGACGACGACATCGCCCGTTTCGAATATCTGAAGAAATCGGCGCGCAATTTTGGTTCGGTGCTGATCGGCATCGAAACCAGGGACCGTCGCAATTTCGATCTGCTCAAGGCGAAGTTCGAGGCCGAGGGCGTTCAGTATCAGGACATCACCGACAACGAGACACTGGCCGGGTTCATCATATGAGCGATCGAATGGTTGATCCGGGAAAAATCTTCGTCGCGCTGTTTTCCGGCATCAATGTCGGCGGCAACCGCATCGTCAAGATGGCGGAGCTGCGGTCGTTCTTCGAGGGCCTCGGCTTTTCCGACGTCGCCACCTACGTGCAGAGCGGCAATGCCGTGTTCCGGGCGAAGAAAGGCGACGCGGCGGCACTGGCGAACCTGCTCGAAGCAGCCTTCGAGACGAAATGGGGGTTCCATTCGCGCATCATGGTGCGCGATCTCTCCTGGTTCGAGAAGCTGGTGCGCGAAAATCCCTATCCGGAAATTGCCGCGGACCACACGAAGCTGCACGCCTATGTGCTGGAA
>NZ_RZQP01000233.1:0-9328 GCF_003998165.1 Mesorhizobium sp. M7A.F.Ca.US.007.01.2.1
GCTGATGGCAGTCGTGCCGGCAGCGCATGCGGAAGACAAGGTGGTGGTGTTTGCCGCAGCCAGCCTCAAGGACGCGCTCGACGCGGTGAACAAGGCCTGCGAGGCCGATGTCGGCGAGGCGGCGACTGTCTCCTATGCCGCGAGCTCGGCGCTGGCCAAGCAGATCGAGGGCGGGGCGCCTGCCGACGTCTTCATCTCGGCCGATCTCGACTGGATGAAATATCTCTCCGACAAGAAGCTGACCAAGCCGGACACCGAAGTGAAGCTGCTCGGCAATCAGATCGTGCTGGTGGCGCCGAAGGACTCGGCGGTCGACACCAGGATCGAGAAGGGTTTCGACCTCGCCAAGCTGATCGGCGACGGCAAGCTCGCCATGGGAGATTTCAAGGCGGTGCCGGCCGGCAAATACGGCAAGGCCGCGCTTGAATCGCTCGGCGTCTGGTCCTCGGTCGAGGGCAAGGTGGCGCAGGCCGAAAACGTGCGCGCGGCGCTGAAACTGGTTTCGACGGGCGAAGCCGCCCTTGGCATTGTCTATGCCACCGACGCGCATGCCGAAAAGGGGGTCAAGGTGATCGGCACCTTCCCGGAGGATTCGCATCCGCCGATCATCTATCCGGTTGCCCAGACCGCCGATTCGAAGGACAAGGATACGCCGGCTTTCCTGAAATGCCTGCAGTCGGCCAAGGCGGCCGCGCTGTTCAAGGATCAGGGATTTACCGTGCTCGCGCCGAGCAACTGAGTTCCAAGGGGCACTATGAACTGGCTGCTGGACCTCACTCCCGACGAATGGAATGCGGTCCGGCTGTCCATCAAGGTGGCAACGGTGGCGATGCTCGCCAGCCTGCCGCCGGGCATCTTGATCGCGCTTCTGCTTGCCCGGGGACAGTTCTGGGGCAAGACGGTTCTCAACGGGCTGGTGCATCTGCCGCTGATCCTGCCGCCGGTGGTGACCGGCTATCTGCTGCTGCTCACCTTCGGCCGGCGCGGCCCGGCCGGTGCCTTCCTGGCGGAGCATTTCGGCATCGTCTTCTCCTTCCGCTGGACAGGTGCGGCGCTGGCTTGCGGCGTCATGGGCTTTCCCCTGATGGTGCGGGCGATCCGGTTATCGATCGAGGCGGTGGACCGTAGGATGGAAGCGGCGGCGGGAACGCTCGGCGCCAATCCGCTCTGGGTGTTTGCCACCATCACGCTGCCGTTGATCCTGCCCGGGCTGATCGCCGGCGCCATCCTGGCCTTCGCCAAGGCGATGGGCGAGTTCGGCGCCACCATCACCTTCGTTTCCAACATTCCCAATGAGACGCAGACATTGCCGTCGGCGATCTACACCTTCACGCAGGTGCCGGGTGGCGATGAAGGGGCGCTCCGCCTGACGCTGATTTCCATTGTCATCTCCATGGCAGCACTTGTGGCTTCGGAGGTGCTGGCGCGGCGTGTCGGCCGGCGGCTGGACATCGAATGAGCGTTCTCGTCGACATCAGCCATCGGCAGGGCGGTTTCGCCATCGGCGCCCGCTTCGAAAGCGCCGGGCGGCTGACGGCGCTGTTCGGAGCGTCGGGGTCGGGCAAGACGACGCTGATCGGCATGATTGCCGGGCTGATCCGGCCCGACAAGGGACGCATCGAGGTTGACGGCCGTGTGCTGGTCGATACCGGTGCCGGCATTTTCGTGCCGAAGCACAAGCGCCGCATCGGCATGGTGTTCCAGGACGCAAGGCTGTTTCCGCATTTGAGCGTTGCCGGCAATCTTCGCTACGGCCGCTGGTTCACGCCGCCGGCGGAGCGCTACGCCGATATCGATGCCGTCGTCGACCTGCTCGGCATCGGGCCGCTCATGAACAGGCGGCCGGCAAAGCTCTCAGGTGGCGAGAAACAGCGTGTGGCGATCGGCCGGGCATTGCTTGCCAGCCCCAGACTGCTGCTCATGGACGAACCGCTGGCCTCGCTCGACGAGGCGCGCAAGGCCGAAATCCTGCCCTATGTCGAAAGGCTGCGCGACGAGATCAAAATCCCGATCGTCTATGTCAGTCATTCGGTCGCCGAAGTGGCGCGGCTGGCCAGCGACGTGGTGATGCTGGCGCAGGGCAATGTCGTTGCCAGCGGGCCGACCGAGGCGGTGATGCAAAGGCTCGACCTGTTGCCGGCGGAGGAGCGCGGTGAGGGCGGCGCCGTGCTGGACACCAAGGTGCTGCATCACGACGAGAGTTTCGGCATGACCGTGCTCGGCTCGGCTGCGGGCGAGCTCCGGGTGCCACAGCTGGCGATGAAGACAGGTACGCCGGTGCGCATCCGTATCCGCGCCCGCGATGTGATGATCGCCACCGAAAAGCCGAGGGGTCTCAGCGCGCTCAACATCCTGCCGGGAACCATTACCGCGATGAGCCCCGGCGAGGGACCGGCGGTCGAGGTCGGTATCGACTGCAATGGCGCAACCGTGCTTGCCCGCATCACCGAACAGTCGCGGCAGGCGCTGAAGCTTCATCTTGGCGGCAAGGTTTTCGCGGTGATCAAGACGGTGAGCTTCGATCGGGCGAACACCGGCGCCGGCCTGCCCGCCGAGACGGGTGGATGATCCCGCTATGTCTTTTTGGAATAGCGGTTTCGCCAGGGAGCTTCTAGTATGATGTTGGGATGTGACCGCGGAGAGCAAAGATGCCGTCGCTGAGCTTGCGGATAAATCTCGATCCCGACGGGCGCGTCGGGCCGGGCAAGATCAAGCTCCTGGAACAGATCGCCGCCTTCGGCTCCATCTCGGCCGCCGCGCGCGGCATGGAGATGTCCTATAAGCACGCCTGGGACCTGGTCGAGGACATGAACCGGGTATTCGGCAAGCCGCTGGTGGCGGCACAGACCGGCGGCCGCAAGGGCGGCGGCGCACAGTTGACGGCGGTCGGCCTGGCAGTGGTCAGCCGCTTCCGCGCCATCGAGCGCGCGGCGGCGGCCGCGGCAGCGACGCATATGGAGGCGTTGCAGGCGGAGATTGAGGCTGGGTGAGGGAGTAGGGCAGTAGGGCAGTAGGGCAGTAGGGCAGTAGGGAGGCATTCGCGTGCTGTCTTCCAACACAAAACGTCATTCACCTACTCCCCTACTGCCTTACTCCCCTATTGCCTTCCTATTCGGGCTTGCGCAGCAAATAGCTGTCCATGATCCAGCCCTTCCGCCGACGAGCTTCCTCTCGAACTTTTTCGATCTTTGCGCCGATGTCACCGATCCTGCCGGAGAGGGTGATCTCGTCTTCCGTTCCGAGATAGGCGCCCCAATGGATGACGACATCCTTGTCGGCCAGCGTGTTGAAGGCGCATTTGCCGTCCAGCAGGACGACCGCGCTGCCGGCATTGTCCGGCATGCCTTCTTCGGTCAGGCGGCGGCCGGTGGTAATGAGGACGGAATCGCCGATGCGGTTCAGCGCCATCTTGTGGCTGGCGGCAAGTGCCTGGACGGCGGTGATGCCGGGGATGACCTCAAGCTCGAACGCCACATCGCCTCGCAGGCGCACGCGCTCAAGGATGCGCAACGCGCTGTCATAGAGCGAAGGGTCGCCCCAGATCAGGAAGGCGCCGCAGCCGTCGCCTGCAATCTCGTCGCGGATCAGGCCTTCGTAAATGGCGGCGATGGCTTCATGCCAGTCATCGACGGTCGAGCGGTAGGAGGGCGCCGGCCCATCTTCTACCGGGAGGTCGCGCACCGGCACGTCGAATTCGACGCGCCGCGACTTCGGATTGGTGACGAAGCGGTCGCAGATCTGACGGCGCAGTTCGGCCAATTCATTTTTTTTCGCGCCCTTGTCGGGAATGAACAGCACATCCGCCTGGTTCAGGCCTGATATGGCCTGAACGGTCATGTGGTCGGGATTGCCGGCGCCGATGCCGATGACGAGAAGCTTGCGCATGGGCGAACTCCTGCCCGATCGGAACCCGTTAGTCCAGACCGCGCTGGCGCGTGTCCAGACCGCGCTGGCGCGTGTCCAGACCGCGCTGGCGCGTGTCCAGACCGCGCTGGCGCGTGTCCAGACCGCAGTCCATCTCCCTTTGGTGCGTCCGCGGATACGGAAGGGCTTTGAACGCCACATTGAAACGGCTAGGGTCCTGCAGGCATTCCAGCCGAGGGGGCTTCCATGTTGCGATATGTTCTGACCGCCGTGCTGGCCTTGTCGTCCGCACCCGCTTTCGCCAATGATTCGGTTGCCGAACTTGGCACCGGCGGCCTGATCCTGTCGCGCAGCGATGCCGTGGCGATGCAAAGCGAGGACCTTTTCATCTCGCCGGAAAAGGTCACGGTCGACTATGTCTTCCACAACAACACCGATCAGGATGTCCAGGCCATCGTCGCCTTCCCGATGCCCGACATATCGGGCAATCCCGAAGAAATCCCGGCGATTCCTGAAAATCAGAGCGATAATTTCCTCGGTTTCGAGGTGACGATCGACGGTGTCGCCGCAAAGCCGCAGCTCGAGCAGAAGGTGTTGGCGCTCGGCATCGACATCAGCGCTGAGCTGAAGGCGCAAAACGTGCCGTTCTATCCTTTCGGCGATGCGGCGAAGGCGGCGCTGGCGAAGCTGCCGCAAGCGGTTGTCGATGACTGGGTCAACCGCGGCATCATCATCGAGGACACCGGCAGCGACGGCACCGAGACGAGCAAGGTCTACACCCCGTTCTGGCAATTGCGTTCGACCTACTGGTGGCGCTCGACCTTTCCGGCCAACAAGGACGTCCATGTTTCCCACCACTACAGACCGAGCGTCGGCGGCACGTCTTCGGTCAGCTTCTTCTACGACGGCAAATTCCAGGGTCAGTATGCGGCCTACAAGACCCGGTATTGCATGGACGGCACATTCGAAAATGCGGTGCGCAAGGCGGCCAAGGACGACCCTGACGGCTACCCCAAATATTTCGAGAGCCGCATCGCCTATATCCTGACCACCGGCGGCAACTGGGCTACGGGCACGATCGGCAAGTTCAAGCTGACGATCGACAAGGGCAATCCGAAAGCCCTGGTCTCGTTCTGCGGCGACAATGTCAAAAAGACCGGACCGACGACCTTCGAGATGACGGCGGATGATTTCTACCCCGAGCGCGACATCGACATCCTGATCCTCGAGCCGACGGGCGAAAATTGATGCATGTCGCAATCTACGTTGCCATTGCCGAGAACGGCGTGATCGGGCGGGACGGCGGGCTCCCGTGGCGGCTCTCCACCGATCTCAAGCGCTTCAAGGCCGATACGATGGGCAAGCCTATCATCATGGGCCGCAAGACCTATGAGGGCATCGGTCGACCGCTGCCGGGCAGGTTGAACATCGTCGTGACCCGCGACGAGACCTGGCGCGCCGAGGGCGTCGAGGTGGCACATTCGCTCGAAGCCGCGATCCAGCTGGCGACGGTGCGCGGGCGCGGCATGGCCGATGTCGACGAGGTGTGCGTCATCGGCGGCGGCGAAATCTATGCCCAGGCCATGCTGCTGGCCGACCGGCTGCACGTCACCCATGTGCTGGCAGCGGTCGACGGCGACGCGCATTTCCCGCCGATCGATCCCGATTCCTGGCGCATTGTCAGCTCGCAGGACGTCCCAGCCGGGGAAAAGGACAGCCACCCGACGCGCTATTCGGTTTACGAGCGGCGTCGCGAGAGACATTGAACGAAAAAAGAGCCATTGAAGGAAGACAAAGGGTCGCGACTGGACCAAATCGGACGAAGTCGGAAGCGCATCGCGTTGAAAGCGCCCCGTGGCGTGCCTATAGAAGAACAATACTGGATTTTGCGCCGTAATGCCGGCGCTTGAGGGAATTCCAAGCGAAAGGACATTCATGCCCTGGAACGACAAAAGCGGCGGTGGCGGCGGCCCATGGGGTGGCGGCGGCAACAATCAGGGACCCTGGGGGCAGGGTCCAAAAGGACCGAGCGGGCCGCAGGGCTCGCCTCCCGATCTAGAAGACATCATCCGCCGCGGCCAGGACCGGCTGCGGCGCGCTCTTCCGGGCGGCGGCGGCGCGAGCCCGGCTATCTTCGCGCTGATCGCGGCTGCACTTGTGGTGCTGTGGGCGTTCAAGGCGGTTTACACCGTGCAGCCCGATGAGGTCGCGGTCGAACTGCGCTTCGGCAAGCCGAAGACCGAACTGTCGCAGCCTGGCCTGCATTTCCATTGGTGGCCGCTCGAAACCGTCGAGACGGCCAAGATTTCCGAGCAGCTCGTCGATATCGGCGGTGGCGGCGCGACAAGTGGCAATACGTCCGGGCTGATGCTTACCGGCGACCAGAACATCGTCAACGTCCAGTTCTCCGTGGCCTATCAGGTCTCCGACCCGCGCGCGTATCTGTTCGATGTGTCCGATCCCGACGGCATGCTGCGGCAGGTTGCCGAAAGCGCCATGCGTGAAGCCGTCGGCCGCCGGCCGGCGCAGGACATCTTCCGCGACGACCGCCAGGGCATTGCCGCCTCGGTGCGTGAGATCATCCAGACGACGCTGGACGGCTACAAGGCCGGTCTCAACGTCAACGCCGTCTCGATCGAGGATGCGGCACCGCCACGCGAAGTGGCCGATGCGTTCGACGAGGTGCAGCGCGCCGAGCAGGACGAGGACAAGTTCGTCGAGCAGGCCAACCAGTACTCCAATCAGAAGCTCGGGCAGGCGCGCGGCGAGGCCGCACAGATCCGCGAAGACGCGGCCGCCTACAAGAACCGGGTCGTGCAGGAAGCCGAGGGTGAGGCGCAGCGCTTCATCTCGGTCTATGACGAATATGCCAAGGCGCCCGATGTAACGCGCAAGCGCCTCTACCTGGAAACCATGGAGAAGGTTCTGAAGGATTCGAGCAAGGTCATCGTCGAGCAGGGCAACGGGCAAGGGGTCGTTCCCTATCTGCCGCTGCCGGCATTGCAGCCGAAAGCGCCGGCACCGGCCGCCCCCGTTACGGGAGGTAACCAGTGATGGCCAACCGTCTTCCCATCATCGTCGTCGCAGCAGCGGTTATCCTGTTCCTGCTCTATTCGTCGGTCTTCGTGGTCAATGCGCGCCAGCAGGCGCTGGTGCTCAGGTTCGGTGAGATCGTCGACGTCAAGAGCGAACCCGGCATCTACTTCAAGGCGCCGTTCTCGTTCTTCGACGCCGACACCGTGCAGCTGATCGAGAACCGGGTGCTGCGCTTCGATCTCGACAACATTCGCGTCCAGGTCTCGGGCGGCAAGTTCTATGAGGTCGATGCCTTCATCGCCTATCGCATCTCGGATCCGCGGGTCTTCCGCGCCGCGGTGTCCGGTCAGATCGAACTGGCCGAGGCCCGGCTCAGGACGCGTCTCGACGCTGCCTTGCGCCGTGTCTATGGTCTGCGTGATTTCGAGGCAGCACTCTCCGAAGAGCGCGGCGTGATGATGCGCGAGGTCCGCGACCAGCTCAGGCCCGATGCCACATCGCTCGGCCTGCAGATCGAGGATGTCCGCATTCGCCGCACCGATCTCACGGCCGAGGTCTCGCAGCAGACCTTCGACCGCATGAAGGCGGAACGCCTTGCGGAAGCTGCCCGGCTGAGGGCGCGCGGCAATGAGGCGGCACAGCGCATCACCGCCCGCGCCGATCGCGAAGTGGTCGAGATCGTCGCCGAAGCCCAAAAAGAGTCGGAAATCCTGCGCGGCGAGGGCGAGGCCCAGCGCAGCGCCACCTTCGCGGGAGCCTATCAGCGCGATCCGGCTTTCTTCGACTTCTACCGGTCGATGAATGCCTATGGCACGGCGCTGGACAACACCGGAACGACGATGGTGCTGTCGCCGAACTCGGAGTTCTTCCGCTTCTTCCGCAATCCCGACGGCAGCGAGGGATCGGCAAAGCCGGCTTCGCCTGCGCCAAACGCTCCGGCGACGGCACCCGCCGCGCCGGCGGCACAGCCCAGCACCGGCCAGTAGCGGCCGGTGCAGGATTTTCTTGCCGCCATGGGCCTCGTCCTCGTCATAGAGGGTCTGGTCTATGGCGGCTTTCCCGGCCTGGCCAGGAAGCTTGCCACCGAAGTGCTGTCGCTGCCCGAGAACGCGCTGCGGATTGCCGGGCTGGCGGCGATCGCGATCGGCGTCGGCATCGTCTGGCTGGTACGAGGCGCATGAGGGCGGCGATGATTTATCCTCTGCCGATAGTCATAGCCGCAAACGTGCCGTATTTTTTGCCAACATGGCGTGACGCGGCGTTTTCGTCGAAGCGCTTTTCTT
Organism: Mesorhizobium sp. M7A.F.Ca.US.007.01.2.1; assembly: GCF_003998165.1. Lineage (NCBI taxonomy): Bacteria > Pseudomonadati > Pseudomonadota > Alphaproteobacteria > Hyphomicrobiales > Phyllobacteriaceae > Mesorhizobium > Mesorhizobium sp. M7A.F.Ca.US.007.01.2.1. The sequence continues at coordinate 8,184 of NZ_RZQP01000233.1, forward strand.
TTCAAGAATACCGGGAGGCTTCTCGATGACATCCAATACAATTTTGCGCGCGGCGCGGCGGACATTCATCGCCGGCGCGGCGGCACTTCTTGTCAGCGCCGTCGCTGTCCCGTCCTTCACGGCGCCGACATTTGCCGCCGATGGGCCCGCTTCGGTCGCCGATCTGGCGCAAGGCCTGCTCGGCGCGGTGGTCAACATATCGACCTCGCAGACGGTCAAGGGTACCGAAGGCCCGGGCGCGGTGCCGATGCCGCAATTGCCCGAGGGTTCGCCCTTCCAGGATTTCTTCGACGATTTCTTCAAGAACCGCGGCGGTGACAAGGACAACGGCTCGCAGAAGGTGCAGTCGCTGGGCTCCGGCTTCGTCATCGATGCCGAGCAAGGCATCGTCGTCACCAACAACCATGTCATTGCCGATGCCGACGACATCGAGGTCAATTTCTCCGATGGCGTCACCTTGAAGGCGACGCTGGTCGGCACCGACACCAAGACCGATGTCGCCGTGCTCAAGGTCGATCCGAAAGGCCACAAGCTGACGGCGGTAAAGTTCGGCGATTCCACCAAGATGCGCGTCGGCGACTGGGTGATGGCGATCGGCAATCCGTTCGGCCTCGGCGGCACGGTGACGGTCGGCATCGTCTCGGCCCGCAACCGCGACATCAATTCCGGCCCCTATGACGACTTCATCCAGACCGATGCCGCGATCAACCGCGGCAATTCCGGCGGACCGCTGTTCAACAGCGCGGGCGAAGTCATCGGCATCAACACGGCGATCATCTCGCCATCCGGCGGCTCGATCGGCATCGGCTTCTCCATCCCGTCGCAGCTCGCGTCCGGTGTCGTCGACCAGTTGCGCCAGTTCGGCGAGACGCGGCGCGGCTGGCTCGGCGTGCGCATCCAGCCGGTGACCGACGACATCGCCGAAAGCCTCGGCATGGCGACCGCAAAGGGTGCGCTGGTTGCCGGCGTGATCAAGGGCGGCCCGGTCGACAATGGCACGATCCAGGCCGGCGACGTCATCATCAAGTTCGACGGCAAGGATATCCATGAGATGCGCGACCTGCCACGTGTCGTCGCCGAAAGCCCTGTCGGCAAGGCGGTCGACGTGCTGATCGTGCGCAAGGGCGTTGAACAGACGGTGAAAG
>NZ_RZQP01000234.1:0-9301 GCF_003998165.1 Mesorhizobium sp. M7A.F.Ca.US.007.01.2.1
TTTGTGCAGCGCCTGTTCCGGCCGGCTCCGTGCGGCGTCAAGATGATGCAGCGCCTTGCCGATCTCCTCGGCAAGGATTCTCCTGACCTCGCCGGTCAGCGGCAGGCGCGGATCGATGCGAAAGCTCATGCGGCGATCTCCGGAATCCCACCAAGGGCGAGCGACGCGTTGTAGAATTTCTGCTCGCCGGTGACTTCACGGCCGAGCCAGTCGGGCAGCATTTCGTCCGGCACGTCCTCCGGCGTCTCAAGTTCGGCGACCACAAGTCCCGCAAGCGGTCCGCCAAAGACATCGACTTCATAGAGATAGCCACGGTGCCTAACATGGTGACGTGTCTTCTCGATGACACGTCCGATGGCGAAGTCCAGCATCTCCACCGCCTCCGACAGCGGGATCGGGTATTCGAATTCGTCGCGCTCGCGCGCTTTGCTGCCGAATTTGAGCGTCAGCTTGGCGGAAGTGCCGTCGCTGATGCGGATGCGCACTGTGCGTCCGGGGCCGGCAGCGAGATAGAACTGGAGAATGCGGATATTGGCCTCGGCCAACTCCCGCCATGCGGTGCTGGTGACCAGGAATTTTCGTTCGACTTCCTTGCCCATGGCCGCGCACTAAAGCGTTTGCCGCCGTCGATGGCAAGACAATGACGAACAGAAGTTGACTTTAATCAATCGATTGATTAAAGTGCGCTCATGATCAAACTACCTGAGCCCAAAGTTCTTCGTCGCGAGCCCGCCGAGATGACGCGCGCGGCGCTTGTCCAGGCGGCACTGAAGCTGTTCGGACGGCAGGGCTTCGACGGCACCTCGACGCGCGAGATCGCCGCCGAGGCGCAAGCCAATATCGGCTCGATCGCTTATCATTTCGGCGGCAAGGAGGGTCTTCGCACGGCCGCCGCCGACTTTATCGTCGAGACCATCCAGACGGTCGCCGGACCGGCGCTCGGCAATGCACAGGCGCCCGCGCCGGTCGGTCCGGAGGCAGCGCAGGCGCAGCTCTTCGCGGCGCTGGAGCGAATGGTCGGCTTTGTCGTGGCCAGTCCGCAGGCCGGTGAGATCGTGCAGTTCATCCTGCGCGAACTTTCCCATCCAACGGCAGCCCTCGATCGTATCTATGACGGTGTCTTCGAGCCGAGCCATCGCCGGCTGTGCCAGCTGTGGGAACAGGCAACTGGCGAGCCCGCCGAAAGCGAGGCCACAAGGCTCACCGTGTTCACGCTGATCGGCCAGGTCATCTATTTCCGCATCGGCCGTGAGGCGGTGATGCGCCGCATGGGCTGGCCCGATATCGGCGCCGCGGAGGCCGCCAAGGTGGTGGCGGTCACATCGGGCAATCTCAAGGCCATACTGGCCGCCAGAAAAGGGGCAAAGACAAAGGGGCAAAGACCATGAGCTTTCTGTGTTCGCTGCCGCTCGCCGCGCAGCTCTTCTCGGCCTGTGCCCCGGCAGCACCGCTGGCCGTCGGCTATGTCGAAGGCGACTACGTGCTGCTGGCGCCGATCGAGGTGGCGCAGGTAGAGACCGTCACGGTCAAGCGCGGCGACCGTGTCATGCCCGGCACCACCGTTGTGACGCTGGAAAGCGCCGATGCAAAGATCGCTGTGGCGCAGGCGCAGGCAAGCCTTGCACAGGCGCAGGCACAACTCGCCGACCTGCAGATCGGCAAGCGGCCGGAAGAGATCGCCGTGCTGAAGGCCGAGGTCGATATGGCCAGCGCCCAGGCCGCCGACGCCAAGCGCAAATACGACCGCGCCGCCGATCTGTTCAAGCGCGGCGCCGGCACGCAAGCGGATTTCGACACCGCGTCGGCCACGCTCGAAACGGCCAATGCGCAGGTCGGCCAGGCCAAATCCAATCTCGCCGTCGGCGGCCTGCCGGCGCGCCCCGAGACGATCAAGGCCGCCGACAATCAGGTCAAGCAGGCGCAGGCCGCGTTGGAGCAGGCGCAGTGGCGGCTGTCGAAACGGGTGCTGGCCGCCCCTTCGCCCGGCCGCGTCAACGACGTCATCCGCAATCCGGGCGATACATCAGGTCCGACCGCGCCTGTGATTTCGATCCTGCCCGACGGCGCGGTCAAGCTCAGCGTCTATATCCCGGAGAGCGCCTTCTCCTCGGTCAAGGTCGGCACCTTGCTCGGCGTCCATTGCGACGGCTGCGGCCCGGATGTTAAGGCGCGCGTCAGCTACGTCTCGCCAGATCCCGAGTTCACCCCGCCGGTGATCTATTCGCTCGAGAACCGGCAGAAGCTGGTCTACCTCGTCGAGGCGCGGCCGGAGGGCGATGCCGGCCCGCTGCAGCCCGGCCAGATCGTCGATGTCGATCTGGCGGACAGCGCAAGATGAACGCCATCGACGTCCACGGCCTGGTCAAGCGCTTTGGCGACAAGACCGTCGTCGACCATGTGACGATGTCGGTTGCCGAGGGCGAGATCGTCGGCTTTCTCGGCCCCAACGGTTCGGGCAAGACGACCACCATCCGCATCATGTGCGGCCTGCTGACCCCGGACGAGGGCGAAGGCACGGTGCTCGGTTTCAACATCCGCACCGACAGCCTGCGCATCAAGCGCGAAGTCGGCTACATGACGCAGAAATTCTCGTTTTACGAGGATCTGACGATCGGCGAGAATCTCGAATTCGTGGCGCGGCTCTACCGGCTGAAGCCGGTCGAGGAGCATGTCGCGAGCACGTTGGAGGACCTCGGCCTGACGTCGCGCCGCAACCAGCTGGCCGGCACCCTGTCGGGCGGCTGGAAGCAGCGGCTGGCGCTGGCCGCCTGCATCATGCACAAGCCGAAATTGCTGCTGCTCGACGAGCCCACGGCCGGTGTCGACCCGAAGGCGCGGCGCGAGTTCTGGGACGAGATCCATCGCCTCGCCAGCGGCGGGCTGACCGTGCTGGTCTCCACCCACTATATGGACGAAGCCGAGCGCTGCCACCGCATCAGCTACATCTCCTATGGCAAGATGCTGGCCACCGGCACTGTCGCCGAAGTGGTGAAAAATGCCGGGCTGACCACCTTCGTCCTGCAGGGTCCGCGCCTCGATCAGGTCGCCGAAGCGCTTCAGGGCCGCCCCGGCGTCGATCAGGTGGCGCCGTTCGGCGCGACGCTGCATGTCGTCGGCTCCGACCAGAAGAAGCTCGAAGCCGCGCTTGCCGATGTCGAGAGAGAGCACAAGGGCGTGAAAGTTTCGCCCGGCGAAACCAGCCTCGAGGACGTCTTCATCCAGTTCATGTCCGGCTCGAAGGACAACATGGCATGAACAGCGTCTTTTCCTTCGCCCGGCTTGGCGCCTTGCTGATCAAGGAATTCATCCAGATGCGGCGCGACCGCATCACCTTCGCCATGATGCTCGGCGTGCCGCTGATACAATTGGTGCTTTTCGGCTACGCCATCAACAACGACCCGAAAAGCCTGCCGGCAGCACTCGTGGCGACGAGCAACGATCCCTATACGCGCGCCATTGTCGCGGCGCTGCAGACCACCGGTTACTATCGTTTCGACCATGTCGCGCAAAGTGCCGCCGAGGCCGAGTTCCTGATATCGCGCGGCGACGTTGCCTTCGTCGTCACCATCCCGGCCGATTTCGCCAGGAGGGTGGAGAGCGGCAACAGCCCGCAGATACTCATCGAGGCCGACGCCACCGACCCGGCGGTGGCCAGCGGCGCCATCTCGACGCTCGGCACAGTCGCCAGCCAGGCGCTGCTGAGGGCGCAAGGCACGCAGGAAGCCGCCGCCGAGGCCGCCAAGGGTCAGCTCGATGTCGTCGTACACCGGCGCTACAATCCCGAAGGCATCTCGCAATACAACATCGTGCCCGGCCTGCTGGGCGTCATCCTGCAGATGACCATGGTGATGATGACTTCGATCGCGCTGACACGCGAGACCGAGCGCGGAACGATGGAGAACCTGCTGGCGATGCCGTCCAGCCCGCTCGAGATCATGATGGGCAAGGTGCTGCCCTATCTGGCGGTCGGCGGCGTGCAGGTGGTGGTGGTGCTGGCGGCGGCGAAACTTCTGTTCGCCATCCCCTTCACCGGATCGATGTCGCTGCTCCTGACCGCCGTGCTGATCTTCGTGCTGGCGCTGGTGCTGCTCGGCTACACGATTTCGACCATCGCCCGCACGCAGATGCAGGCGCTCCAACTCACCTTCTTCTTCTTCCTGCCGTCGATCATGCTGTCCGGCTTCATGTTCCCGTATCGCGGCATGCCGGACTGGGCACAAATCTTCGGCGAGATCTTCCCGCTGACGCATTTCCTGCGCATCACCCGCGCGGTGATGCTGAAGGGGGCCGAACTGCCGGCGGTGGCAACGGAGATCGGCTGGCTGGTGGTGTTCGTGGCTTTGTTTGCCGGCGTAGCATTGGTGCGATTCAGGCGGACGCTGGATTAGACGCCGCACGACCTCCAGTCTTGGTACCAGCCTTTGCTCCTTGCTCCGCCCGTGGATGACGAAGGGAGAAATGCTTTCGCCAATCTCCATGGTTTGTAACTGCCACTAACCGTTGAGCGATTTCGGGCCGCTGACGAAGGCGCTCCCCTTGACGTAAAACCGCAGCGGGCGATCGGCATCCTTTGTAATGCCGATCCGGATGCCTTGGGCGATGTCGCCGGCTTGATGCTCGTCGGTTGCCAGCCATAGCGGGCCTTTGCGGCAGAGATCGAGCCCGTCGAGCGAACGATCGATCCGCAACGCCTGGGCCAGCCTTCCCGGTCCTCGCGCAAGGTCGCGCAAGCGGTCGATGCCGCGATTGAGCCGCATGAGCGCAATGCCTTCGAGCGGTTCGAGCGCCCTGATGAGCACGCCGGTTCCGACCCCTGCCATCTCGCTCGAGACGTTGAGCATGTAGGAGATGCCGTAGGCGAGATAGACATAGGCGTGCCCAGCGTCGAGAAACAGCGAACGGTTGCGCGGGGTCATCCCCCGATAGCCGTGCCCGGCGGCGTCACCGGTCACATAGGCCTCGGTCTCGACGATGCGGCCGCTGGCGATGCCTTCGGGCAGTTCGCGCACCACGATCTTGCCGATGAGAGTGCGGGCAAGGGATGCCGTATCGTCGGGCAGCTCAGAACGCGTGAGCGGGCGGTAGATGACCATGTTCAGCCCGCCGACGATTTGGAGGCGGGCGAGGAGTGATCCAAGGCGAAACCTGCCTCAGATCCATGTCGGACCCCTTGGACATCTCGTCTCAAGCCGCCGCCATGATCCCGGCATAAGTGCCGAAATCGACATTGCCGCCGGACAGCACCACGGCAACGCATTTGCCGGACAGTTCGATCTCGCCCGACGACAGCGCCGCCAACGCCACGCAGCCGCCGGGCTCGACCACCAGCTTGAGATAGGCCATGGCGTCGCGCATCGCCTGTGCCGTCGCCTTGTCGGAGACGGCGATGCCGCCTGCCAGGTTCCTGCGGTTGATCTCGAAGGTGATCAGGCCGGGCTCCGCGGTCAGGATCGCGTCGCAGATCGACGCGTGGCCGGGTTCGTTCGACACCCTGGCGCCGGCGGCCAGCGACCGGCGGGTGTCGTCGAAATGCTCGGGCTCCACCGCCCAGACCGCAGTGTCGGGCGAGGCGTCCTTGACGGCAACCGAAATGCCGCTGGCCAGGCCGCCGCCGCCGCAGGGAATGACGACCGCGTCGAGGTCGACGCCAAGCGCTTTTGCCTGGCGCATCAATTCGAGGCCGATCGTGCCTTGGCCCGCAATGATGGCCGGGTCGTCGAAGGGTGGCACCAGCACCATGCCTCTTTCCACGTAAGGGCGAACCACGCTCATGCGGTCGTCGCGAAAGCGGTCGAACGGCACCACCTCCGCCCCCATCTTGCGGACGTTAGCGATCTTCATCGCCGGCGCGTCTGAAGGCATGGCGATGACCGCCTTGACGCCGAACATCGCGGCCGAAGCGGCGACACCCTGCGCATGATTGCCCGACGAGAAGGCGACGACGCCCTGGCTGCGTTCTTCGTCGCTCAGCGACGACAGCTTGTTGTAGGCACCACGGAACTTGAACGAGCCGGTACGCTGCAGCGTCTCCGGCTTGAACAGGATGCGGCCGCCGAAGCGCTTGTTCAGCTCCTGCGATTCGATCAACGGGGTTTCGACGATCAGGCCGGCGAGACGCGCGGCGGCGGCGTGGATGTCGGCGATGCCGGGAGGGATGGTGGCGGTCATGTGAGGTCCAGTGGACAGGGGTCTTTCCATGATGCCCGCAAAGGCAGGCGGCGCACCATGGGAAAAATGTGACCGTTACAAGGTTTAGCGAGGCGGTCGCCAACGCCTCGGCTGCACGCCTCCCCTCTGGCCTGCCGGACATCTCCCCCACGGGCGGGGAGATCGGCTGAGTATCCGCTTTCGCCAATTTCCAACGTTGAAGAAGGGGCACACCTAATGAAGCTGACAATCTCCCCCTCGTGGGGGAGATGTCCGGTAGGACAGAGGGGGGCGCCGTCCCGCCGCCGTCCCACGAGTTCACCCCAACAGCGTCCTCTGCCTCTTGCTCCCACCCAGCTTGCGCCAGTTGTTGAAGCGGTGGCTGGCGGCGGCAAAGGATATCTTCATCTGCTGGGCGACCGAATAGCGCGACTTGCCCTCGTCGAACATGCGGTAGCAGCACTCGACGCCTTCCTCGGTCAGTTTGCCGTCCGGCGCCTTGTTGTGCGGATTGGCGGGGTCGAATTTCTCGACCTGCTGCTCGACCAGGCCTTTCAGGCGCTGCAGATCGGCTTCGATGCTGGCGATGAGATCGAGAACGGGCTTTGGGTCATAGGGATGCGGAGGCTGTTTTGCCGTCATCTGCGGGTTCCTTGTTCTGGCTGGGTTGAATTATATAGGTGAACATTCACTGATAATGAAGGGGTCGGCCCGGCATGCGAGCTTCAACAATTCTTGACCGCGACCCAAGCGCGCAATTGACCGGAGGCACCTTGAGCCCTAGTTTAGAACTATTCTAAACTAGGGTGAATTCCTCATGCTTTCCCGTGTTTTCGGCTTCGGCCGCCGCCCCTTCGAATCGCTTTCCGAACAGGAGATCCTGGCGCTGGCCATTTCGTCCGAGGAGGATGACGGTCGCATCTATCGGGCCTATGCCGACGGCCTGACGGAAAACTTCCCCCAATCGGCAAAAGTGTTCGAGGAGATGGCCGAGGAAGAGGATGGCCATCGCGATTCGCTGATCGAGCTTTTCCGCAAGCGTTTCGGCGAGCGCATTCCGCTGATCCGGCGCGAACATGTGAAGGGCTATTACGAGCGCAAGCCCGACTGGCTGGTCCGGCCGCTCGGCATCGAGCACGTGCGCAGCCAGGCCGAGGCGATGGAGCGGCAAGCCTACCTTTTCTATGTCGAGGCTGCCAAGCGCACGGCGGATGCCTCGACGCGAAAACTGCTCGACGATCTGGCGGTGGCCGAACTGGGCCATGAGACACTGGCGCAGCGGCTGGAGCAGAAACATGTGCCGGGCGAAGTGAAGGACGAAGAGACCGCCGCCGAGCAGCGCCAGTTCATCCTCACCTATGTGCAACCAGGGCTGGCCGGGCTGATGGACGGATCGGTGTCCACACTGGCGCCGATCTTTGCTGCCGCCTTTGCCACGCATGACACCTGGCAGACGCTGCTGGTCGGGCTTGCCGCCTCGATCGGCGCCGGCATTTCGATGGGATTCACCGAAGTCGCTTCAGACGACGGCAAGCTGTCGGGCCGCGGCTCGCCGCTCAAGCGCGGTCTGACCGTCGGCATCATGACGACGCTGGGCGGTCTCGGGCATGCACTCCCCTATCTCATTCCGCATTTCTGGACGGCGACCGGGGTTGCCGCGGTGGTGGTGTTCTTCGAATTGTGGGCGATCGCTTTTGTCCAGAACCGCTACATGCAGACGCCCTTCCTGCGCGCCGCCTTCCAGGTGGTGCTGGGCGGCGCCCTGGTGTTCGCGGCCGGCGTGCTGATCGGGAATGCGTGAGCGCAAAGTGCCCCCTCACCCAGCCTCCGCTTCGCTCGGCTAACCTCTCCCCGAGGGGAGAGGAGACTTTTGGTGTCGGCGGCAACTCTTCTCCCCTGGGGGAGAAGGTGGCCGCGAAGCGGCCGGATGAGGGGGCGACGGCGCGGCGATCGGCTACCACTCACCCATTCACCGCCCGGCTATCCCTAGGCGCCTCGTCCCTCTCCGTCAGCCCATAGTCCCTCACGACATGGGCGATGCGCAATCGGTAGCCGGCAAAGATGCCGCCGCGACCGGCCTTCTGCGCCTGCCGGTGTTCCTCGGTGTTGCGCCAGTCCTTCACGGCTTCCTCATCTCGCCAGAACGACAGCGACAGGATGCGGTTCGGATCGGCCAGGCTCTGAAAACGCTCGATGGAGAGAAAGCCGTCAATGCCGTCGAGCAGCGGACGCAGGTCCGCGGCGATGCTCAGATAGGCATCGCGCCGGCCCTCCGCCGGTTCGACCTCGAAGATGACGGCAATCACGGCAGCACCAGTTTCGCGTGCGGGCCTGAGGCCAGTTTCAGGAACATGCGATCCTCCTTCAGGATGAATCTCTCGCGTTTGGCGAACTCGTAGTTTGCCTTGCCGGCGGGATCGGCGGCAAGCCGGGCGCGATAGGCTTCGTAGGCGGCCAGGCTTTCGATGTTATAGGCCGCATAGGCGGTCGTCGCCGAGCCCTCATGCGGCGCGTAATAGCCGATCAGATCGGCGCCGCAGCGCGGAATGGCCTGGCCCCAGTTGCGCGCATACTCCTCGAAGGCCGCCTTGCCGAACGGGTCGATCTCGTAGCGGATGAAGCAGGTGATGGTCATTGTGGTCTCCTCGGGGCTGCGTCGATAGTTTGAACGGCATCGAAACGTCGTGCCGACTGGTCTGCTAGGGCTGCCAGAAGGACTTCGCGCATTCGCGGCGCACGTCTTGCGGCGTCAGGCCAAGGTCGCGCAGCTGATGGTTATCGATCTCGGCAAGGTCGAGACGCTGCAGATGGCGGTCATACCAGCGGGCCAGCAGCCGCGAACGCAACCAGCTGACGAACGGGAAGAACCGACGGCTGTGGAGCGGGGCTGAGGGGAAAGCGGTTCGTGCGGCCATCGTCGTCTCCTTGATCTCACCGGAGAATAGTGATTATCTGACAAGAACGCTTCGATGAGGAACGAACTATGCGCGAAGGACCCGACATCGCCCGCATCGCCAGCCTGGTCGGCGACCCGGCACGCGCAAACATGCTAAATGCCCTGATGGGCGGCACGGCGCTGACGGCAAGCGAGCTGGCGCTCGAGGCCGGCGTCTCGCTGCCGACCGCCAGCTCGCACCTGGGCAAACTGATGGAA
>NZ_RZQP01000235.1:0-9180 GCF_003998165.1 Mesorhizobium sp. M7A.F.Ca.US.007.01.2.1
GGCTGGCCGGCGTGATGACGGGTGCGGTCTACAAGGCGGCAACCTCGGCCCTCGACCAGTTGGTGGGCCTCGCCATCAGCGATCCACGCTCGCCCTTCCACGCGCTGCAGGCCAACACGCTGGTCGTCGCCAATGGCCGTATCGCTTCGCCGCGCGGCGACGGCCCCGATGTCTCCGTCGCCGAACTGCTCAAGTGCGTCGGCCGCGACCACATCGAAGCCACCGGCGACACCATGCCGGCCAATTCGACGCCAGATGATCGCTACAAGAACTACACCACCATCGCCATGTCGGTGCCGCACACCGAGGGCGACTATTCCCGCCACTCCTGGTGCGCGCATTTCATCGAAGTGCGCGTCGACGAGGATTTCGGCACGGTGCGTGTATCGCGTGTGGTGTCGGCGCTGGATTCGGGCCGGCTCTACAACCCGAAACTTGCCGAAAGCCAATGGAAGGGCGGCATCATCATGGGCATCGGCCAGGCGCTATTGGAAGAAGGCATCGTCGACCGCCGCCACGGCCGCATCGTCAATGACAACCTCGCCGACTACCTCGTGCCGACCAATGCCGACATCCCCGACATCGAGGTGATCTCGGTCGGCATCCCCGACCTGCATTCCTCGGTGCTCGGCGGCAAGGGCGTTGGCGAACTGGCCATTGTCGGCGTGGCGCCGGCGATTGCCAACGCGGTATTCCATGCGACGGGAAAGAGGATCAGGGATCTGCCGATCACGCTGGAGAAGCTGATTTAAGGGCGGTGGCCGATCTACCCCTTGAGGGTCCCCTTGTGGGGAGGCCAGGCCGCAGCTTCGGGCGGTGGTGCTCCCTCCACACTTTCACCTTCAGCACTCGCGCAACCATCAAGGGGTAAGACCATGAGCGACATCCATTTTGGCACCGGCAAAATGCCCCCTGAAAACATTACCCCCCTCAGCATCGCCGACTGGCTGTGCCTTGCCGCGGCCATAGCCGAAACCGAGGCCCGCCACGCGATCCGAAAACCGCTGACCCGGACGACGAGCCGTGACTTCCTTATGCAGGTTTTCTGCTCCGTTGCTGCTCAAAGCCCAAATCGGCAAGACCGCGCTCCACCAAGCCCTCAAAGCCGAAAAATTAGCCACATCCACCGTCAAACCGAAATGGGTTCTTCTGGTGACGCCATGGCTAACCAGTTAACCCGACGCTACCCATCGAGGGTGCTATCATATTGATCTCGGTCAACGGACGGCGGGTATGCGACGCGCGGCCACAGGAGCGGCCGCGCATGACAGGATTATCCGCTTAAGCCGCGGTTTCGGCGCCGGCCTCGCTTTGCGCGGCATAGTGCGCAAATGTCGCCTTGAAGCGGCCGTTGACGTATTCGCCCGACGTGATCGGAGGGTACTTCGCAGGATGATCCTCATCAATGCAACTGGGAAGCACCTCGATCACGGCATCATAGTTTGGACCGAAGAAGAACGGGATCGAATAGCGTTCTTTGCCGGAACGATTCACCGCGCGGTGGACGGTCGAGGCGAAAAGGTCATTGGTCCAACGCGCCATCTGATCTCCCACATTGACGACGAAGCAGCCGGGGACGGGATCGGCCGCAATCCACTCGCCAGTTGCATTCAGTACCTGCAAGGCTGAAATACCATCCTTCTGGGCCAGGATCGTGAAGCACTCATAGTCCGAATGCGCCCCAATTCCGATCTGGCGGTCATCGATCTCGCCAAACTGCGGTGGATAGTGGAGCACCCGCAAAGTTGCGAGCGGCTTGCCGACCAGCAGGTCGAAATATGTCTCCTCCAACCCAAGAGCCAGAGCAAAGGCATGGAGCAGGTGGCCACTCAGCGTCAGCATCTCGGCATGGTAGGCTTCCAGTGCCGTTCGGAATTCCGGCCTGCCCGCTGGCCACTGGTTGGGACCGTAGAGTACTTTGCCGGCCTTCACGTCCGGATCGTCGGCTGGCACATCCAGCGCAATATCATACGATTCGTGCAGGTCTCCGCGCGCGGTCGGATCCGTATTCTCTTCCAATATTGCCGCATAACCGCGATTATTCTTTGAATTGGAAACGTGATTCTCCATCTTCACGTCGTCGGATTCGGCGAAATACACCTCCGCCACCCCAAACGCGGCATCGATGACCTCCTTCGGAACGTGATGGTTCTTGATATAGAGGAAGCCGACTTCCGTGCAGGCCTTGCGCAGTTCCTGGGCGAGCTTTCGCTTGGCCGCCTCGTTGCCTGCGAACATGGGCTCGAGATCGATGATCGGGATCTTGTCGAAGCTGACACGCTGCGGGTCGAGCCCTCCCCCTTTCATTGCACGCGCGCCATTACCGGTTTCAAGGACCTTCATTTTTCTGTTCCCTTTTCTTGCTGGCTTGCATCGAAGATTGTTTCGACGTAGTAGCGCGGCCCCGTGAAAACGAAGCCGGGCGAGAAGTAGCGGCCGCAGACATCCATGAACGCGGTCATCTTACGCGATGGGGCGTGCGGGCGCGATATGCGGATGCTGACCCGCTTTTCCGCGGACTCCCATGTGTCGAGCAACGGAATGAGGTGGCCGCGTTCACACTCGATCGTGGTGAAGAAGTGCGGTAGATAGGCAATGCCCTCGCCCGCAACGGCGAAGTACTTGATAGTCCAGTATTCGTTGGCGATCAGGTTGCTGCGCGGCAAGATACTTTCCTGCGCGGTACCTTTCTGTAGCCGCCAGTGCTGCAGGCCCGCCGAGGTGCGATAGACAATGCCCTGGTGTTCCGCCAAATCGGCGGGTTTTCGTGGCATCCCGGCACGCTCGACATAACTCTTGCTGGCAAAGAGTGCGAATTTTGCGGTGGAGAGCGTTTCGCCGACTTCGATACCTTCGTCCCATGAAATCACGGCGTCGAGCATATCGAGGCTCTCTGGCGCGTAGAGAACGTGCGGCGAAAAGAAGGTGAGTTCGATTTCCACCTTGGGGTAGAGCTTTCTGAACGCCATGAGCATCTGCGTGTAGTAGGCCGTGCCGAACTCCCCCGTGGCGCCGATCCGCAAGGTTCCGGTCACGTCGTCGCTCAGTTCCGTCACGGCGGCCCGCGCCGTATCGCAGCTTTGCAGGATCTGCCGCGCGTGCCCGAGCAGGGTTTGCCCTGCTTCCGTGAGCAACAGGACACGGCCGGAGCGCTCGAACAGAGCGACCTTCAGATCGTCTTCAAGCTGCTTGAGCCGGAGACTGAGCGTGGATTTGGGCAGGCCGTACAACTTCGCCGCGGCCGACAATGACCGCAGTTCCGCGATTTTTACAAATGATGCCAGAGCATCGGTGTTCATTTGATCGTTCACATTTCTGCACAAAGTGCCCAAAAAATGAGCATGATTATTTTTGTTGCATGAACGAACGTAATCGGCTGTTATGCACTGCACAAGAGCCAATTCGCTTTTGCCAAATCAAAAAAGACGCTCCGGCGGCAATCGTCACCGTGCAGGGAAGCTGCATGGGCGCGGCGTGCTTCCGGCTGAGAAAATCAAAGAAAAACAAGGGGAACCACGAAATGAAAGAGCGCAACACGAAGCCGTCCGACTCAGTTCGCCTGTTCGCGGCGGCGGCCACGGTTTTCGTATTCTGTGCTACGTCCGGCGCTTATGCCTTTACTCTGGAAGGGGCGCCCAAGGTCGCGTTCATCTACGCAAGTTCAGCGCAAGACGGCGGATGGAACGAAGCCCTCGAGGCCGGCCGCAAGGCCTTGGAGGAACAGCTACAGGTGCCCGTCTCGGTGACGGAGAACATACCGGAAGAGGCCACTAAGCTGCGCGCGGCGATCGATCTCTACGTCAAGCGCGGCTTCAACATCATAATCGGCACCACCTATGGCTACAGCGCCCCAATGGCCGAAGCGGCCAAAGCCTATCCGAATGTGGCGTTTCTCAGTGCTTCGGGCACGGAGAATGGGGCCAACATGGAAAGCTTCTATGCCCGCACTTACCAGGGTTGGTACCTTGCAGGCATCGCGGCAGGACAGGCGACGAAGACGAAGAAGATCGGCATCCTCGCCGGCTTTCCGGTCGGCGTGGTGAACTGGGATATCAACAGTTTTGCACTCGGGGCCCGTTCGGTCGATCCTACGATCGAAACGGTCGCGGTCTTCGCCAACTCCTGGTGGGACCCGGTGAAGGAAGGGCAGATCGCCCAGGCCATTCTCGACCAGAAGGCCGACGTGCTCGCCACGAATCTGAGCGCGACCTCGGCGCTCGACGCCGCCGAAAAGGCAGGCGTTCCTTCGATAGGCTTTCAGCTCGACATGTCGCATGCCGCGCCGCGGACGATCCAGACCTCCGTCATCTTCCGCTGGGAGAAATATCTTGTGCCGACGATCAAGGAGATCATCGACGGCAACTGGAAACCCGAGGAATACGGCGCTTTCGAAGGCCTTGAAACCGGCGTGGTCGATCTTGCTCCTTTTGGCCCCTCGGTTTCCGAGGAGACCAAGGCAAAGGTTGAAGCAGCAAAGCAGGAGATCATCGCCGGCAAGCTTGATCCATTCCAGGGCCCTCTGAAAAAGCAAGACGGCACCATCGTTGTCGATGTCGGCGGGAAGGTCGACGATGCGGCGCTCTGGTCGATGGACTATTTCGTCGACGGTGTCATCGGCACCATGCCGGCGAAGTAATGACGACGGCGCTTCAGCAAGCGGGCGACATGCGACGACCGCTGGGCACGCCGGCGGCTCTGTTGATGCGCGGCATAGGCAAGTCGTTTGACGGCAAAGCCGCGCTCCGCGATGCGTCCTTCTGTCTCGAATGGGGGGAGGTGCATGCCATTGTCGGTGAGAACGGTGCAGGCAAGTCCACTTTGATGAACGTGGCGGCCGGCGTCTATGTAGCAGACGGGGGCGAGCAATCGATCGACGGCGAAGCGATCAGTTTGCGCAGCCCGCTGGAAGCCGCCGCCGCCGGTCTCGGCATGGTCCATCAGCATTTCCGGCTGGTCGAGAGTTTTACGGTTGCCGAAAATGTTCTCCTCGGCTTCGGCCGCAAGGCTGCTGTGAAAACGCTGACCGATGCGGCGGCGATCGTTTCCGCCAAGTCGAGCGAGATCGGCCTGCCCGTCGATCCGCACAAGCTGGTAGCGAATCTTTCGATCGCCGAACGCCAGCGCGCCGAGATCATCAAGGTCATGCTTCTGGGCGCCCGAATTCTGGTCATGGACGAACCGACGGCGGTGCTGACCGACGAGGAAGCGCGCACGCTCCTCTCTTTTGCCCAACGATTGTCGAGGCAAGGTCACGCCGTGGTTCTGATCACGCACAAGTTCCGGGAGGTTGCCGCTTTCTGCGACCGGGTAACGATCATGCGGCACGGCGAGACCGTACTTGAGGGTGCGCGGGTTGCGAACGTCACCGAAGCGGAGGTGGCGCGGTTGATGGTCGGCGATGCCTTGACGGTTGCGGGCAGGCCGTTATCTCGGCCGGGTGATGTGTGTCTGAGCGTGGAAAGGCTTTCCGCACGGGCGACCGCTCACGGGCAAAGCCTGAACGATCTCGGGTTCGAGCTGCATGTAGGCGAAATCCTTGGCATCGCCGGCGTCGGCGGGAACGGGCAGGAGGAACTCGTTGCCTGCCTTCTCGGACTCGACCGTGCCGGCGCCGGCGCGATCGTACTGGATGGCCAGGACATATCCACCGCCAAGCCAGACCAGCGCCGCGAGGCCGGCTTGCGCGTCATCCCCTCCGACCGCTTTGACAGCGGGTTGATCCGGGAGCTTTCCATTGCCGACAATCTCGCGCTCACGACCGTCGCCAGCGGTAGCTTCGGCGGCCCGTTTCTCCTGAGCCGGCGGGCGATGCGCGAGAAGGCCGCCGAGGCCATCGATGCGTTCGATATCCGCGGCGCGACGCCGGAACGGCCGGCCTCTTTGCTCTCGGGAGGAAACGCGCAGAAAGTGTTGCTCGCGCGGGAGCTCGATCACGGCCTGAAGGTTCTCATAGCGCATTCCCCTTCTCGCGGGCTGGACATGAAAGCGGCCGAGTTCGTCCGATCGGCGATCCGCAGAGCTGTGGAAGCCGGCGCGGCTTGCCTTCTGATCAGCGAGGATCTCCAGGAGGTCATGTCCCTGTCCCATCGGGTGGCCGTCATGAACAGAGGAAGGATCGCCGGCTGCCGTCAGACCGGCGACGTCACGCCTGAATGGATAGGAGGCCTTTTAGCAGGCCATGCTTGACACAGCTTTCCTTGTTCGCAGACAAAATCCCGGCTTCTTGTTGACCAGTCTCAGTTATGTTGGCGGACTGTTGGTCGGGCTGACGGTTTCGGCGGTGCTGCTCGTGCATGCGGGCGTGCCGGCAAGCGCTCTTGTGGATGAGTTCCTGATTGCAACTTTTCTGACCTCGGACGGCCTCTCCCAGACGGCGACGGCCGCTTTACCGTTGGTGCTAGTCGGCCTCGCCTCCGGCGTTGCCATGCGCGTGCGGTTTTGGAACATCGGCGTGGAGGGCCAGCTATGGCTCGGCGCGATCGCGTCAACCTGGGTGGCGCTGAACGGCAGCGGGCCTGAAGTGCTGAGGTTGCCGACGATGTTCGTTCTGGCAGCGCTTGCGGGAGCCGCCTGGATTGCGATTCCGCTTTTTCTGAAACTCAAGTGGGGCGTTAACGAGGTTATTTCGACCCTGCTGCTGGGAAGCGTCGCGTTTCTGCTCGTGCAGCATCTTCTGTTCGGGGTCTGGAGAGACCCTTCCAACAGCTTTCCCGTGACCGCCACCTTTCCCGAGGCGAGCTGGTTTCTCGTTCTGGGATGGGGGCAGTTGCATGCCGGAATCTTCCTGGTCGCCGTTATCGCATTGTCCATCTGGTTCGTCATGGAACACAGCCGGGTCGGCTTCTACGCGGATGCTGTAGGTTTCAACGCCAAGGCCGCGCTCGCCACGGGCCTGCCGGTGCTCAGCATAGCCGTGGGGCTCGTGCTGCTCTCCGGCGCTCTCTCAGGCGTTGCCGGCATGATGATCGTGGCGGGGACGGAGCACCGCCTCAACCAGTCCGTCGGCAACGGCTATCTCTTCAGCGCGATCGTGATCGCCTACCTGGCCCGCGCGAAGCCATTGTGGGTGGTCGTGATCTCTTTCGCGCTCGGCGCGGTGTTCACCGCCGGGAATGTCCTGAAGGTTTTCTACTCGATCTCCGAAGCGATGATCGTGCTGATGCAAGGCGCGGTACTGATGTCGATTTTGATGGCGCAGTTCTTCAGCTCCTATTCGCTCAAACGGCCCAAGAACTAGGAAGGGACAGTTGCATGGATTTTCTGATCGGCTGGATTGCCATCATTCCGAGCTATGCGGCACCGTTGCTGCTGGCGAGCCTCGGCCTCATTATCTGCGAAAGAGCCGGCGTTCTCAATCTTGGAGCGGAAGGGCTCATGGCGATCAGTGCCATGACCGGCGCGATGACGGTGCTTTCCGGAGCCGATCCTTGGGTTGGTCTTGCCGCCGGCTCAGCGGCCGCGATGGCTCTCGCTCTGCTGTTTGGAATATCGACAGTCGCCTTGCGCGCCAATCATACGCTCGCCGGCCTAGCCGTCGTCGCAATCGGACTGGGCATCACCGGGGTCGTGGGGCGACCCTACGTGCAGAAGACCTTTTCTGGCATTTCCACACTTGGCGACCTCTTCGGGATAGACCGCGGTTCGGCATTCGGCCGCATTTTCGCGGTGCAGGACCCGGTTACGCTGGCGCTGCCGACCCTGGTCGGCGCGCTCTGGTGGTGGCTTTCCAAAAGCCGACATGGCCTCAGGTTGAGGTCCGTCGGGGAAAACCCGGCCGCCGCGGATGTCGCGGGTATCGACGTGCAACTGGTTCAGTTCGGGGCTGTCCTGGCGTCCGGGCTGTTTTGTGGTCTCGCCGGAGCCTATCTCTCAGTCGCCACAAGTCATGTCTGGGTGGAGGGAATGGTCGCGTCGCGCGGCTGGATTGCCGTTGCGCTCGTCATCTTTTCGCGCTGGAACGCGGCTCGAGCTCTCTGGGGTGCGCTTCTTTTCGGAAGCGCGGATGCGCTTGTGCCTAGACTACAAGCCATAGGCGCCGACGTTCCTGTCTATCTCATGATGACTTTGCCGTACTTGCTGACGCTTGTCGTGCTGGTGGCAGGCTCATTAGGCGGCCGGCGCTCCGGCGAGCCGGCCTTCCTCGGCAGGGTCTATCTACGACAAGACAAACAATAAGGAACTTGCCCGGTTCACCGCCGCCCGCATCCTTCTGGACTTCGCGGATTTCATGGACAAGCATCAAGGACCGCCGATGTCTGTGCCGTCCCCCTCGCCCGGCGCTGACCCTGCGGCTCCGCTCGACGCCTATTCGCGTGCCACTAACCGTGAGATCAAGAACAAAGCGCCGCGGAGACGACAGAGGGGGTCGCCGCGCGTAAAGCGCCAACGTCATCCGCAACAGCAGGCCGAGCCCAGCCGGACCGCCCCCTCTGGCCTGCCGGAACCGGCCCTTCGCTTTCGCTCCAGGCGTTCGTCGTTCGGAAAGCCAAGCGATTGGCTTTCCGTCCGCTGCGCGGACCACTCCTCACCCCCCCTCAAGGGGAGATCAGCAGCTTCAGCGGATCAGAACTTGTAGCTGAGCCCGACCCGGATATCCTGTGTCTGGAGGTCGACATGGGTTTCCGTGGGCAGGCCGGCGGCCACCGAGAGGTCCTGGCTGCCGAAGTCCGAGTAGCGATATTCAGCTCGAGCGATCCACCTGTCGGTGAAGGCGTGCTCGATGCCGGCGCCAACCGTCCAGCCGACATGGCTGTCGCTGTGGAGCGTTACTTCGGCGGCAGGGCCACCGGCGCTGACCGCAATAAGCTCATACTTGGCCGCAGCGACGCCTGCAGTGATGTAGGGCAAGGTCCGATCGAAAGCATAGCCGGCCCGCAGCCGCGCCGACCCGGACCATTTGAGTTCGCTCTTGAGCAACGTGGTGACGCCGCCGCCGCCGGCGTCGAGGGCCGTCAGCCCATCTATGTTGCCATACGCAATGTCGGCCTCGGCGCCGATCACGAAGCTGTTCTCCATCTGGTAATTCGCGCCGATATGGACGCCGCCGATAAATCCGTTCGGATCGACGCCAACGTTGAGATCGGTGGCCCCGCCCAGTCCGCCGCCGGCGATGAACAGATTGGATTTTCCGGCCGCGTAGCCGATGTCGACGCCGGCATAGAGGCCGGACCAGTCGTAGGC
>NZ_RZQP01000236.1:0-9180 GCF_003998165.1 Mesorhizobium sp. M7A.F.Ca.US.007.01.2.1
GCCCTTGAGCACGCGCGGACGATGCTCGCGCTCAGGCTCGTCGGACTCGTTTGGAATTGGATTTGCGGGATTCGCCATCGATCAAAAAATACCAGAGCTGCCGAATCCTACCTTTGATTCCTTAGCAAAGCATTCATGTCGATGGCGGCAACGCGTGTCCAGCCTTTGCAAGCAAGTCCCGTTTTGCAAAGAGCGCGGTGTGGCCGCCCGTCAGGAGAAGCTGTGCGGGTCGGCGCAGAAATAGGCGATGATCTGGCAAAGGTCGGGTTCGTTGACCATGCGCACCGCTTCGCTTGCACGGACCCATTTGCGGGTGCGTGAGCGTTTTTCCTTCCAGCGGTCCGCGACTTTGTCGACATGCAGCGGAAACACCAGGACCTCGCACGGGACTTCTTCGCCGGAAGCCAGCGCCTTGGCGTAGAAGTAACGGCCGGCTTCAAGATGAGAGACACGGCCGCGCAGCCCGGCCTCCTCGCCGGCTTCGCGCGCCGCGGCCTCGCAGAGCGGCTCCCTGGCCTCTGGCCAACCCTTGGGCAAAACCCAACGGCCGGTATCGCGGCTGGTGATCAGCATGATTTCGACGCCGTCTCCCGTGTCGCGCCAGGGCAGGGCGGCAACCTGCAGGCGGCACGGCGCGGTGCCGAAGAGCCGTCGGACCCTTTCGGCCAGATGATTGTGTGTCGTTGGCCTCGTCAACATCGAAGAAGCTAGCCCCAGCCTCCGGAATCGTTTGCCGTCTCACGAATCTTACGGCTAATTGTCGGCAATAAAAGTAAAAAATTTCATTCGCCTGGCCAATTTCCGCCAATAGACGTCGATTTCGCGAAATATCCGGCTCTGCCGGACGTGTTTGCGAAAGCAAATCCATCCCCGGTGCAAGCTGCTGGTCTGTAACAGGGTAGTTGCGAATCAGCCGGCGTGGTCGTCGGCGATCGGCTTCTGGTAGGTGAAGCCCATATCCCACGGGAAATAGATCCAGGTGTCCTGGCTGACTTCGGTGACGAAAGTATCGACCAGCGGCCTGCCTTTCGGCTTGGCATAGACGGTGGCGAAATGCGCCCTGGGCATCATCGCGCGCACGATGCCCGCCGTCTTGCCGGTGTCGGTCAGGTCGTCGATGATCAGCACGCCGGCGCCGTCTTCGGCGAGCAGGGCAGGGGTGATCTCCTTGAGGACCTGCAGCTGCCCCTGGCTGGTATAATCGTGATAGGAGGCGACGCAGACGGTTTCGATGACGCGGATGCCAAGTTCACGCGAGATGATCGCCGCCGGCACCAACCCGCCTCGCGTGATGCAGACGATCGCTTTCCATTGCCCCTTGTTGGCACCGGCAAGCCGCCAGGCGAGTGCGCGAGCGTCGCGATGGAACTGGTCCCAGGAGACCGGAAAGGCTTTTTCGGGAAGGGACATGTCGCGCACTCCACAGCACGCGGGGATCGCGCGCAAGAAAACAGGGGAATGCGCGCGGAATTAGCTGGAAAGCCCCCATCTTGGCAAGAGCAGGGGCCTTGGCAAGGCAAGGGCCAGCGATCGCTGTGGGCTTACCGCGACAGGAAGGCTGCCACCGGCGCGGTGCGCAGCACGCTGCGCGTCACGCCGCCGAACAGAAGCTGGCGCAGCCATGAATG
The DNA here is from genome assembly GCF_003998165.1 of Mesorhizobium sp. M7A.F.Ca.US.007.01.2.1. Lineage (NCBI taxonomy): Bacteria > Pseudomonadati > Pseudomonadota > Alphaproteobacteria > Hyphomicrobiales > Phyllobacteriaceae > Mesorhizobium > Mesorhizobium sp. M7A.F.Ca.US.007.01.2.1. The sequence goes on from NZ_RZQP01000236.1 coordinate 1,629, forward strand.
GCTGTAGGCGCCGAGCACCAGCAGATCGGCGCCGGTTTCCGCGATCCTGGTCTGGATGATGTCATCGACCGAACTGCCGCCCGACTGCTGCACCGAGACGCTGACGGTGGCGCCGTGGCGCGACAGCGCCGCCGCGATTTCGGCGCCGGCGGCCTCCGGGCTGTCGTCGAGCGTTTCAGGAGGGTCGATAACCAATATGTCGGTCTTCTCGGCTTCGATGATGAAGGGCAGCGCGTCGAAGGCGGCGCGCGCCGCTTCCTTGCTGCCGTTCCAGGCGAGCAAGACGCGTTTGAAGGTGGTGATCAGCGGACCCTCGTGCGGCACCACCAGCACCGGCCGGCCGGCATCGTAGACCAGCGTGTCAACGTCCGCGCTGGAATCGCCGCCCGTTTCGCGCTGCGCTGCTATGATCAGGTCGGCGGCCCGCACGCTCGAAATCCCGGTCAGCGCGCTGTCACCCGAAAAGCTCTCCAGGCTTCGCCACTCGAAGGAAAGACCGGAATCCTCGATATGCCTGAGAAACAGCGTCCTCAATTTCTCGGCCCGTTCCCGGTTCATATCTGCCGAAACCTGCAGGAATTCGGTGTCGGGAAAGCCTGTGGCAGAGGTGTAGGGCACGGGAAGCGTTTCGGCGTGGATGCCGACCAGATGGCTCTGGAACCGGTTGGCGAGCGGAATGGCGCAGTCGAGCACGCGCTCGGCGTCCTGCTCGTTCTGCAGAATGGCGACGATGGTTTTGAATCGCATGACAATCCCTCAGTTCACGAGCTGGCGAACTCGTGCCGGGGAAACGTTGCAGCGTCGTGCTTTGTTCCGGTCTGGACCAGATCAGCCGGGATTGCTGGCGAAGCCGGCGACCATCGCCTCGACATCGGCGCGGGCAGCGTCCAGCGCCTCCTGGCTGCGGGCACGCACGACCAGTTCGGTCCAGAACTTGCCATCGCCATATTTCGGGTAGGAGCCGATGATCGTATCGGGATGCGCTTTCTGGATATCACCCAGCGGCCCCCCGATGAGGCCTTCGCCGAACGGGCAGGGCACGGTCGCCGACAGCATCTTTGTGCCGGCCTTCAGCGTCGGCACGACATTGTCGAGCATGGCCTGGAAAATCGACGGCACGCCAGCCATGACGTGGACGTTGCCGATGCGGAAGCCAGGCGCGACCGACACCGGATTGTCGATGAGATCGGCGCCGCGCGGCATCCGTGCCATGCGCTTGCGGGCCTCGGTATATTCGATGCCGCGCGCGGCATAGCTTGCTTCCAGCATCGCATAGGCCCGGGCATCGTATTCGCAAGGTACGCCAAAGGCCTTGGAGATGGAATCGGCCGTGATGTCGTCATGCGTCGGCCCGATGCCGCCCGTGGTGAACACATAAGTGTAGCGCGCGCGCACGGCGTTCACCGCCGCGATGATCTCGTCTTCCTCGTCCGGGACGATGCGCACTTCCTTCAGGTCGATGCCGATCGCCGTCATGATGTCGGCGAGATGGCCGATGTTCTTGTCCTTGGTGCGGCCGGACAGAATCTCATCGCCGATGACGAGCATGGCGGCGGTCACGATTTCAGGCATGGGAAGCTCCGGCAAGCGAGTGGCCCGGGAAGGCGAGTGGTCTGAGATAGCGCGGCGCAGCGGTGGCCGCAATGTCATCTCCGCGGCGCCGGCTTTCCTGCCCGACTACATGACCGCCGGAGGTGGATGGCTCGGTCGAAGCCAACTCGTTTCCACACCATGTTCTGCGATGACGTGGCGGTCGAGCAAGATCTCGGCCGCATCGACGGGTGCTATGGCAAGGGGCACTTGCCGGAATTCATGGCCCAGGAGCGAACCGCCGCATCCATCGAGCGCATCGCCGGCCGGGCTGATCGGGGCCTCACCTCAGCTTCACGACAATTTCAAGGAACCATTCGGCTGACTACCGGGTTTTATGAGTGTCGCACCAAGGCGGCTAAGATACGGAGTGATTCAATGGTTACAAAACTTCTCGCAGCATCCGTCCTGACGATCGGTCTCGCCACATCGGCGATGGCGCAGTCACTGGACGACAGGTACTCAAACAATCATGACTGGTGGCTGTTCGGTAACAACGACCAGACAACTGTCGACCCCTACACCACGGGAAGCATCAGTGACGGCTCCGGGTTGAACACCCAAGGCAACACCGGCGCTATTGGCCCATGTGCCCACAACACACCAGGCCCGGACGCTAACGCAGGGCAAAACGTCAACGATCAGTATTGCGGCAAATAGCCAGAACGTGATTTCCGAAAAGCGCACGCCGATTTTCCAGAAATCCATGTTCGAGGGCTAGTCCGCAAGGACAGCCGCTGGCCGCTGGCGCGTCCTCTCTCCGGACGGCGCTGCGGTCGGCGCTCCGTCGAACCGCTCCACATCAACCGCGATACCGAATCAGTCCGAGACTTCTGTCTGCGGCCGGTCGCGGCCGTCGGCCAGTTCCTCATGCCATTTTCCCTCGGCGTCCTCATACTGGATGCCGTCCGTCGCTCCGGCGACCTGCTGCTCGGCCGAGGCGATTTCGGCGGCGCGCAACGCGTCCTGATGCGTCGGAAACGTCTCGGAAAAGGTCGCTCCGACCTTGTAGGCCCAGCCGCCGTCATGTTCGACGATCTTGTAAGTCAGCTTCGCCATGAAAAACCTCCGGTTGAAAGGTCCGTCTGCTCAATGCAGTCGGTCGTCGGGCAGTCTGTCGTCGGGCACCAGCACTTCCGATTCCTTGGCGGCTTCAATCAGCGCCCGGCGCGCATCTGCTGTCGAACGATAACCTTCCAGCACTTTGAGGCAAGTGTCGAGGGCATCACGATGGCGCGGGCCGCGATTGAGCGGCCACACCGTCATCAGGCACTCCGCGGCCTCCTGGGCGCTGCGGATGTGGCGATATTTGCCGACGTGGCCAAGTTCGACGACGACCGGCACTTCAAAAGGTTTGTTGTCCATCATGGCCGCAACGCAAAGCAGCCAATTTGGTTGCAACCATGGCCGTCAGCCTGCGCCCAAACGTCTCAGAGGCTGTTTGAAGGCTCTACAGCGCCGTGTCGGGAGCGCGAACCGTTCAGCCCGCCGCCTTCATCCAATGCTGCATCGTGGTCACCGAACGGGCAAGTTGTGGCGCCGGGTGGATTGTCTCGCTGAATGTCGCCGCCGCACGCCACCCCCAGCGCGGATCAGCCAGGAAGGCCCGCGCCAGCGCCACCATGTCGGCGCGGCCCTCGGTGACGATCGCTTCGGCCTGCTTGGGGTCGTCGATCAGGCCGACGGCGCGGGTCGGAATATCAGCGCCCTTGCGCACCGCCTCCGCCAGATGCACCTGATAGCCGGGGCCGGTGGGCAATTTCTGCAACGGCGAATTGCCGCCGCTCGAACAGCAGAGATAGGCAACGCCCTCGTCCTTCAGCGCTTTGGCCACTTCGATCGCGTCCGCCACGTCGAAGCCGCCGTCGACCCAATCCTTCACGGACAGCCTTGCGCCGAGCATCAGCTTTGGCACCGCCTTGCGCACCGCCTTGGTGATTTCGACGGCAAAACGCATGCGGTTTTCCAGCGCGCCACCCCAGCGGTCCGTGCGCTGGTTGGACAAGGGCGACAGGAACTGGAAGATCAAATAGCCATGCGCGGCGTGCAGTTCGAGGAAATCGAAGCCGGCGCGTTCGGCTCGCCTTGCCGCCTCGGCGAAGCGCTCGATCAGCTGTAGGATCTCCTCGTCCTCCAGAGCGTGCGGCACGTTCCAGCCGGTGTCGTAGGGGATGGCCGAGGCGGAGACGGTCTGCCAGGGATCCTCGTTTGGCTTCAGTGGCCCGCCGCCCTCCCACGGCTTGCGGTTCGAAGCCTTGCGGCCGGCATGGGCCAGTTGGGAGCCGAATTTCGTGCCGGGTGCGGCGACGCGTCGTGCAGCGTCCAGCGCGCGGCGGGCGGCCGCTTCATTGTCTTCAGAGTAAAGGCCGAGGCAGCCATGGGTGATACGCCCGCGCCGCTCGACATCGGTCATCTCGACCGTGACCATGCCGGCGCCGGACATTGCGAGGTTCATCCAGTGATGGAGATGCCAGTCGCTGGCCGAGCCGTCCTCGGCGGAATACTGGCACATCGGCGCGACGGCGATGCGGTTGGGGAAGGTGAGGCCGTCGAGAGTGATCGACTGGAAAAGCGACGCTGTCATGAGAAACTCCGGGAGGGTTCGCAGCTATTTAGGCGACCGATGGCGCCTGCGCCAGACACGAGGCGGTGAAAGGGCTTCTGGACCAATCACGGGCGGGATTGCCGAAATGCCGGTTCGCGGCTACGCCTCGGCCAGGCATGTCTCCCAAAAGTGGCTCCGGTTTTGGGAGAACGACAGGCATAAACAGGAGCATGAAGTGCGACGCGCTTTAGCATGGAGACCGGGATGGAAGATCGTATTCGCGTCCGTTCGGAGGAAATCCTCTCCGACGACTGGGCCATCCTGAAGAAGACCGTCCTCGACTACCGCCGGCGCGACGGTCAGTGGGAGACGCAAATCCGCCAGACCTATGATCGCGGCGATGGTGCGGTGATCCTGCCTTACGACCCCTTGCGTTCGACCGTGCTTCTGGTGCGCCAGTTCCGCTATCCCGCTTACGTCACCGGCCACCGCGAGCCGCTGATCGAGGCCTGTGCCGGTCTGTTGGACGAAAACGATCCGGAGACCGCCATCCGCAAGGAAGCCGAGGAAGAGCTGGGCTATCGCTTGAAGGATATCGAGCGGCTGTTTTCGCCCTATATGAGCCCCGGCAGCGTCACCGAACGGCTCTGGTTTTTCATCGCCCGCTATTCACCCGCCGACCGCATCTCGGCCGGCGGCGGCGCGCAAGAAGAGGGCGAGGACATCGAGGTTCTGGAAATGCCGCTCGACGAGGCGCTGGCCGGCATCGCCGATGGCCGTATCGTCGACGCCAAGACCATCATCCTGATCCAGCATCTGAAGCTCAATCCGATGCCTGCCTGAACGGCGCCGGTCCTCCTTCGCCAGGGCTTTCGGGTGGCCCGCCACCCGAAGCTCGAAGGGTGGTGCGGATGAAGGGACTCGAACCCCCACGCCTTTCGGCACTGGAACCTAAATCCAGGGCGTCTACCAGTTCCGCCACATCCGCATGGACCGGCAATCCCATGTGGCCATCATTCTGTCAATGTCAGAGACAAGATGTGGCTCAGCGACAAGATGTGGGGCAGGCCCCGAATGCTGGTTATTGGCTGGGATGCGAAGACTGTTGAAAATTGGCCTCGCCTGTGACAAAAGGCGTGTCAAATGTGACGGGACGCGACGATCCGCTTCTGCAGAATGTGATAAGAAGTAGGAAAAACAAGAACTTATTCACATTTTGGAACGCAGTTTGGGAGAGTTTGAGCCGGGTTTTCGGTCAAATCGCCAGGTTCCGTACCAAAAGCCATTCCCGGCAAGAATATACCGGCAGGCTGTGAACGGCAGAGGCCGTTGCAGTCTCATTGGTGAAAACAAAGGTTTTACGATGCAGGTCACCGAAACGCTCAACTCCGGTCTCAAGCGAGAGATCAAGATCACCGTGCCGGCCGGTGACATGGAAGCCAAGCTGATGGCGCGGCTTTCGGATGCCCGCAACAAGGTCCGCATCAACGGCTTCCGTCCTGGCAAGGTGCCGGTGCAGCACCTGCGCAAGGTCTATGGCAAGTCGTTCATGGCCGAAGTGGTCAACGAAATCCTCAACGATTCGACCCGTTCGATCATTACCGGGCGTGGTGAAAAGGCTGCCATGCAGCCTGAAGTCATCATGACCGAGGACGAGAAGGAAGCCGAGAAGATCCTGGCCGGCGGCGCCGACTTCGAATTCCGCCTCAACTACGAGATCATCCCGGCGATAGAGATCAAGGACTTTTCCGACATCAAGGTGACGCGCCAGGTGTTCGACGTGCCTGATGCCGAGATCGACGAGCAGGTCCAGCGCGTTGCCGAATCGGCGCGCAGCTACGAGCCGAAGACCGGCAAGGCCGCCAATGGCGACCGTGTCACCATCGACTATGTCGGCAAGATCGACGGCGAGGCCTTCAATGGCGGCGCCGGCACCGATCAGCCGCTGGTGCTAGGCTCGAAGGAATTCATCCCCGGCTTCGAGGATCAGCTTGTCGGCGCCAAGGCCGGTGACGAAAAGCAGGTCACCGTGACTTTCCCGGAAAACTACCAGGCGGCGCATCTGGCCGGCAAGGAAGCGACCTTCGACGTCACCGTCAAGGAAGTGTCCCAGCCCGGCGCGCTGGAAATCAACGACGAGACCGCCAAGAACCTCGGCCTGGAGTCGCTGGAGCGCCTGCGCGACGTCGTGCGCGGCCAGATCGAGAACCAGTTCGGCGCCATGACGCGCCAGAAGGTCAAGCGCCAGCTGCTCGACCAGCTCGACGCGGCTTATTCGTTCGAGGCGCCGTCGAAGCTCGTCGACGCCGAGTTCAACAACATCTGGGCGCAGGTCAATCGTGATCTGGAAGCAGCCGGACGCACCTTCGCCGACGAAGAGACGACGGAAGAAGAGGCGCGCGCCGAGTATCTGCGGCTTGCCGAGCGCCGCGTGCGCCTCGGCCTGGTGCTGGCTGAAATCGGCGAGAAGGCCGGCGTGACCGTATCGGACGAAGAGCTGCAGCGCGGCCTGTTCGAGCAGGTGCGGCGCTATCCAGGAAACCAGCAGCAGGAAGTCTTCGAGTTCTACCGCAACAACCCGGAAGCGTTGAACACGCTGCGGGCGCCGATGTTCGAGGAAAAGGTGGTCGACCATCTGCTCGGTCAGATTTCGGTCACCGACGTCAAGGTCAGCAAGGAAGAGCTGATGGCCGATGACGAAGAGGACGAGACCGCCGTCAAGGCGAAGCCGGCGAAGAAAGCCGCCGCCAAGAAGGCCGACGCCAAGACGGCCGACGACGCGGAAGAGCCCAAGAAGAAGGCCGCGCCGAAGAAGAAGGCCGCCGAATAACACCAGCGCTCCGCTGAAACAGGAAGGCCGCCCTCGAGGCGGCCTTTTTCGTTGCCAAACTGCAACAGCCGCCATGCTTCGCGAGCGACGGCCTGTGGCGACCAAGCTTTGATCATTATCTGCGCTTCTATTGCAAGCCGCTTGGTTGTTGGAGGGCGTGTTGAGACTGTTCGTCGAATTGGGACACGCTTCGGCAATCGCGCTGATCCTTATCTCGGTCTGCGGCATTGCCCAGGCCGGCACGGTGCCTGACAACTGGCGCTTCGGCACGAGTGAAGACGGCCTCGTGACGGCCTCGCTCTACGCCACCAACAAGCTGATCACCGGCGGCGGTGCCTTGAGCTACAGCCCGATCCTGACGATTGCCTGCCGGGCAAACGGCGAGCCGCATTGGACTGAATGGCTGCAACTGAACGACGCTGTTTCGGCCAGCCGCAAGATCACCATGTCGATTACGGTCGATCAGGAGAGCAAGTTCGACGAAAGCTGGTCGGTCGGGCCGCGCGGCCGGATGCTGGTGCGCGATGGCGCCGATGGCATCAGGCGCCTTGTCGCCGCGAACCGGCTCCAGCTTTCGTGGCGGATCG
>NZ_RZQP01000237.1:0-9112 GCF_003998165.1 Mesorhizobium sp. M7A.F.Ca.US.007.01.2.1
CCGGTGAGATTATCGGCCTTGCCGGGCTTGCGGGACATGGCCAGACCGACCTGCTGCTGGCGATCTTTAGCGGGGCATCGCGCGCCCGGGCCAGCATCGAGGTGACCGCACCGGTGGCGCTGGTCGCCGGCGACCGCCAGTCGGACGGTATCTTTCCGCAATGGTCGATTGCTGAGAACATCGGCATCCGCTCGCTGGCGCGGCTGCGCAGCGGGCTGCTGATCTCGCCGCAGCGTGAGGCCGAGCTTGCTGCATTCTGGCAGAAGAAGATCGGCATCCGTACGCCTGATATGAACAACAACATTTTCTCGCTATCGGGCGGCAACCAGCAGAAGGCGCTGTTTGCGCGTGCGCTCGGCTCGGATGCACAGATCGTGCTGATGGACGACCCGATGCGTGGCGTCGACATCGGCACCAAGCTGGAGGTCTACGACCTCGTGCGCGAGGAGGCTGCCCGCGGCCGTACCTTCCTCTGGTACACCACGGAAACCGAAGAGCTCGACAATTGCGACCACATCTATGTCTTCAAGAACGGCCGCATCGTCGCCAATCTGCGTCGCGACGAGTTGACCGAAGAGAAGATCATCCAGTCCTCCTTCGGCGATGCGGCCTGAGATGACGGCCGCCAGCCTCGACACCGCTGCCAGGACTTCCGCCGAACGTGGCGCGCTGGCCCGTGCGCGCTTGCTGCGCGGGCTGCTGCCGGCGCTGTCGCTGGCGCTGGTGCTGCTCGCCATCGCTTGGCTCAACCCGCGCGCCATCAGCTATTTCGGCTTCAGCCTGATGCTGAACCTGGCGATCCCGATCGCGCTGGCGACGATCGCGCAGATGTTCGTCATTGCCGGAAACGAGCTCGACCTGTCGATCGGCACTTTCGTCGGCTTCGTCGGCTGTGTCACCGCGACCTGGCTGAAGGACGCGCCGCTCATCGGCGCCGCCATCCTGCTCGGATCGATCGGCGTCTATGCGCTGCTCGGCGCACTGATCCATCTGCGCAATTTGCCGTCCATCGTGGTGACGCTCGGCATGAGCTTCGTCTGGCAGGGGCTCGCGATTCTCGTCCTGCCCAAACCGGGCGGCAAGGCGCCGGACTGGCTGCTCGGGCTGATGGCGTTCAAGCCGCCTTTCGTGCCGTTTCCGATCATCGCCGCGCTGCTGATCGGCCTCATCGTCCATTTCGGCCTGATGCGCACCTCCTATGGCGTGATCTTGCGCGGCTCGGGCGGCAATCCGGCGGCACTCGGTCGCGCCGGCTGGTCGCTGCTCCGAACCAAGATCGTGCTGTTTGCGCTCGCCGGCCTGTTCGGCGTGCTGTCCGGCATGGCGCTGATCGGCATCACCACCTCGGCCGATGCCAATATCGGCAATGGCTACACGCTGCTGGCGATCGCCGGCGTCATCCTCGGCGGCGGCGAATTCGTCGGCGGCCGGGTGTCGCCGATCGGTGCGGTGATCGGCGCGCTGACGCTGGCGCTGGCCGCCTCGCCGCTGCTCACCTTCATGCACATTCCACCCGACTGGCAGGTGGCCGCCAACGGCGCCATCCTGATCATCGTGCTGGCGGCGCGCGTGCTGATCAGCCGCAAGGAGAGGTGAGCGATGACATCGGTGAGATCGCTGCTTACCAAACCCTGGATCTGGTCGTTCCTCGGCGCGCTGCTGGTGTGGCTGGCGACGATCGCCTTCACCGGCGGCTATGGCGGGGGTGGCATGGTGACGGCAGCCCTTTCGCTGGCGGTATTCACCGTCATTGTCGGCGTCGGCCAGATGTTCGTCATCACGCTGGGACCAGGCAATGTCGACCTGTCGCTGCCGGCCAATATCGGCCTTGCCAGCGCCGTCGCGATGAAGGTGATGGACGGCAACGATTCCATGATCGCGGTCGGGCTTTTGGCGGCACTTGCCTGCGGGGCGGCGATCGGCGCCGCCAACTACCTGCTGATCTGGGCGCTGCGCATCCCGCCGATCATCGCCACGCTATCGGCCAGCTTCATCATCCAGTCGATCGACATCAGCTATGGCCGCGGGCTGCAGATCAAGCCGCCGCCGGGCTTCGCCGATTTCGCCAACTGGCAGGTGCTGGGCATTCCGGTGCTGGCGATCCTCACGGTATTGTTCACCGTCGGCGCGGCCATCGCGCTGCAGCGTATGATCTATGGCCGCTCGGTGCTGGCGATCGGCCAGAACATTCGCGCGGCGTGGCTGGCCGGTGTCAATGTCGGCCGCATCCGCTTCCTCACCTACACGCTGTCGGGCGCGCTCGGCGGCATCGACGGCGCACTGCTCGCCGGCTATTTCCGCGGCGCCAATGTCGACATTGGCAACGAATACCTGCTGGCCTCGATCGCCGTCGTCGTCATCGGCGGCACGTCGGTCGCCGGCGGCAAGGCCAATGTCCCCGGCGTCTGGGGCGCGGCTTTGTTCCTGGTGCTGCTTTTGACCATGCTCAACACGTTTGGGGTGAGCGCCGGGGTGCGGTTGCTGCTGACGGGGCTGATCATCGTCGGGGTGATCACGGCGGCGGGCGGGCAGAAGGCGCTGCGGTAGCCTCCGCCTTCGTCGTCCCAGACACCTTCAAGGCCTGTAATCATTGTGCCAGGCCGACATCCGGTTCCCTTCGACGTTATGGCGCTGTAAATCCCGTTCGCGTGGCCACGGCCGCTGAATAATGCTGGGAGGTTTGCGTGTCCGATTTTGTGAAGGTCAGCCGCGACGGCGACGTTGCCGTCGTCACCATCGACAATCCGCCGGTCAACGCGCTGAGCTTCCATGTCCGCGAACCGCTGATGCAGGCGCTGGTCGGATTGCGCGACGATGCGTCGGTTGCCGCCATCGTCATTGCATGCGCCGGCCGGACCTTTGTCGCCGGCGCCGACATCACCGAGTTCGGCAAGCCGATGCAGCAGCCCGAACTGCGCGCCATCGTGGCGACGCTGGAAACCATCGCCAAGCCGACGGTCGCAGCCATCCACGGCACCGCGCTCGGCGGCGGGCTGGAGCTGGCGCTGGGCTGCCATTTCCGTGTTGCCGATGCCGGCGCCAAGCTCGGCCTGCCGGAAGTCAAACTCGGCCTGCTGCCGGGTGGCGGTGGCACGGTACGGCTGCCGCGCCTTGTCGGCGCGGTGAAGGCGTTGAAGATGATCGTCTCAGGTGCGCCGATCGGCGCGACCGAGGCGCACGCCGCCGGTCTCGTCGATGCCGTCTTCGAAGGCGATCTGACCACGCATGCCGTGAACTTCGCTGGGGAAATCGCCCGCAAGGGCGGTCCCTTCACGCCGGTGCGCGATCGCAATGATGGTCTCAAGCAGACTGATCTCGCGGCGTTCGACGCCGGGGCTGCGGATCTTGCCAGGAAAGCGCGCGGCCTCGAGGCGCCGATCGCTTGCGCGCAGTCGGTGCGCAATGCCGTCACGCTGCCGTTCGATGCGGCACTGGCGGCAGAGCGTGCGCTGTTCGTCAAGCTGGTCGCCAGCGACCAATCGCGGGCGCAGCGCCATCTGTTCTTCGCCGAACGTGAGGCGGCAAAGCTTCCAGGAAAAGACGTCGTCAAGCGCAGGATCGCCCGCGTCGGCGTCATCGGCGCCGGTACGATGGGCGGCGGCATCGCCATGGCCTTCGCCAATGGCGGCTATTCCGTGATTTTGCTGGAAACCAGCCACGAGGCCCTGCAACGCGGCTTGGCGACCATCGACAGGAACTACTCGGTGTCCGTCACGCGCGGTTCGCTCAGCGAAGACGCCAAGCGGGAGCGGCTCGCCCAGTTCAAGGGCTCCACCGACTATGCCGATCTCGCCGATTGCGACCTGATCGTCGAGGCGGTGTTCGAGGACATGGCGGTCAAGAAGGAAGTGTTCGGCAAGCTCGAAGCCGTGGCGAAGCCCGGCGCGATCCTGGCCACCAACACCTCCTATCTCGACATCAACGAAATCGCTGCCTCGACCTCGCGGCCGCAGGATGTGCTCGGCCTGCATTTCTTTTCGCCGGCCAATGTCATGAAGCTCTTGGAGATCGTGCGCGCCGAGAAGACCGCGCCCGATGCGCTGGCGACATCAGTCGACCTGGCGAGGCGGATCGGCAAGGTGGCCGTCGTGGTCGGCGTCTGCCACGGCTTCGTCGGCAACCGCATGCTTGCCGCGCGGGGCTCGGAATCGGAAGCGCTTCTTCTGGAAGGCGCAACGCCCAGCCAGATCGACCAGGTGTTCACCGATTTCGGCTGGCCGATGGGGCCGTTCCAAATGGGCGATCTCGCCGGCCTCGACATTGGCTGGCGCAACCGCAAGGCACGCGGCCAGAAAGCCGTGATCGCCGACACGCTGTGCGAACAAGGACGCTTCGGCCAGAAGACCGGTCGGGGTTTTTATCTCTATGAGGCTGGCGCGCGCACGCCAGTGCCGGATCCCGAGGTTGAAGCGCTGATCCGCGACAAGGCCGCCGAGAACGGTATCGCACCGCGTGCGATCAGTGCGGAGGAAATCGTAGAGCGCACGCTTTACCCCCTGATCAACGAGGGCGCCAAGATCCTGGAGGAAGGCATAGCGGCCCGTGCGTCCGACATCGATGTCGTCTGGGTCAATGGCTACGGCTTTCCCATCGGCAAGGGCGGACCGATGTTCTGGGTTGGCCTTGAAGGTCCGGCCAGGATCATCGAGCGGCTCGAATACTGGCATCAACGGACGGGCAAGGATGTGTTCAAGCCGGCGCGGTTGCTGAAGCGGATGGCCGAGACCGGGTCGTGGGAAGCCGGCGGTTAGAGAGCCTACCGGATCCGTGCATCGATGATCTCGACGAAGCGCGCGAACAGGCCGGCCTGCGACTTGATCTTGAGCTTGCGGTAGATGTTGCGGCGATGGACCTTCACGGTTCCCGGCACGATGCGCATGGCGCGGGCGATCGACTCCGTCGAATGCCCCTGCAACACCAGGTCGACGACATGCTTTTCGCGCGGCGTCAGCGACAGGCTCTGCCAGATATGGGCGCGGTCGAACTCGTTGACCATAGCGGCCGTCTCGTCCTGCTTCGCTTCCGCCGTTTCGTCGGCCGGAAGAGCAGGCCAGCGCAACCTGATGAAGCTGATCACCGCGGGAGCCATGTCGCGCAGCAATCTGGCATCGGCGGTGCCGAAAGGGCCTGAAGCGCGCAGCCGCATCAGCGACAGCACCAGCGCATCCTTGCCCGGCAGCGGCACGAAGAAGCCGACCTCCTCGGCCAGCCTGGTCTGGCTGTAATAGGAGCGGAAATACTCGCTGGCATAGAAACGGTCCGGCGCCAGCTCGCGCATGCGCCAGAACCCTTCCTTGCGCTCGACCGCAGCGTGATGGAACGGATCGAGCAGATACGGCCCTTCCTGATAGAGCGCGACGAACACATGGCTCTCGGTGGGCGAGAAGGTCTCGAACAGCAGCGGCGGGCGCGAGGCGCCGCGATAGCCGAAGATCACGCAGTGGTCGAATCTAACGTGCTGCCGCAGCCACTCGACCAGCGCCTGGCCAAAGAGATCGCCGCTGGTCTCCCGCGTCGTCGCGACGAGCGTGGCGAGCCGGCTGTATTCGTCGCTGCGGGACAATGCATACCCCCTTAAACGAGAAAATAGACCAGATATACCACCTGAGAGGTATATACTAGCGGCCATTGGCTCTGGTAGCGTTCCGATATTGCCCTGTTGCTGGAGCCATCAGCCGTGACCGCAGTGCCCGACATCGAGTTTCGCGGCGTCACCAAGCGCTATGGCGCGGTGACCGCGGTCAGCGGCATCGATCTCGCTGTCCCGCCCTCCGCCTTTGTCGCGCTGCTCGGTCCCTCCGGCTGCGGCAAGACCACCTGCCTGCGCATGATCGGCGGCTTCGAACAGCCGAGCGAAGGCCAGGTGTTCATTCGCGGCCAGGACATGGCCGGCACGCCGCCCTACCGGCGGCCGGTCAACATGGTGTTCCAGCAATACGCGCTGTTTCCGCATCTCGATGTCGAGGACAATGTCGCCTACGGGCTGCGCCAGGCGCGGCCAAGGCTGTCTTCGCGCGAGATCGCCTCGAGGGCGGGCGAGGCGCTCGAAATGGTGCGGCTCGCCGGCTATGGCCGCCGCAAGATCCACGAACTGTCGGGCGGCCAGCAGCAGCGTGTGGCGCTTGCCCGCGCCCTGGTCAACAAGCCGGCGGTGCTCTTGCTCGATGAGCCGCTGGCGGCGCTCGACAAGAAGCTGCGCACCGACATGCAGATCGAGCTGCAGAACCTGCAGCGCGAGATCGGCATCACCTTCGTGCTGGTCACGCACGACCAGGAGGAAGCGCTGTCGATGAGCGATTTCGTCTGCGTCATGAATGGCGGCCGCATCGTCCAGCTCGGGCAGCCGAGCGAGATCTATGACGAACCGGCCGACCTGTTTGTTGCCGATTTCGTCGGCAAGACCAATCTTTTGAGCGGTACCGTCGCCGGGCATACCGGCGATCTGGTGGAGGTGGCGCTTGCCGACGGCACCGTCATTGCGGCGCGCAAACGGACCGCCCTGCAGCAGGGCGAGGTCGTTTCGGTCAGCCTTCGTCCTGAATCGCTCAGTCTCGGCGCCCAGGCAAGCGGCCCATTCAAGGGCATCGTCCGCAACCGGATATTCCTGGGCTCGACGGCGGAATACGCGATCGAGGTCAAGGGCATCGGAACGCTGCTGGCCAAAGCCGATCACCTGATCGGTCACGGCAATCTCTTCAAGCCGGGTGAACCCGTCGCCATCGGCTTTGCCTCCGGAACGCCGCTGGCGTTTGCGGAGACCAAGAACAACGGGGCCAACCAGAGGGTAGATAAACATGTCGAAATCATATCGTGACGGACTGCCGATAAGCCCCGAGAATTTCGTCGACCAGCTGATGCGTTTGAAGCGCGGCTCGATCGGCCGCCGCGACTTCCTCGGCCTCACTGGCCTTGGCATTGCCACGGCGGTGATGGCGCGCGAGATCGGCATCATGCCGACACCGGCCTTTGCCGCGGAAGGCCTTGGCGATCGCATGTCGATCGCCACCTGGCCGAACTATCATGACCCGGCGACCTTCGAGAACTTCAAGAAGGACACCGGCGTCGCCGTCGAGGTCAACGTGTTCGGCTCCAATGAGGAGATGCTGGCCAAGCTGCAGGCCGGGGCCTCGGGCTGGAGCCTGTTCGTGCCGACCAATTACACGATCTCGACCTACAAGAAGCTCGGCATCATCGAGCCGCTGGAGATGGCGAAGCTGCCGAATTTCGACGGCTCGCAAGAGGATCCGCGCTTCACCTCGGAGGGCACGATCGATGGGACGATCTACGCCGTGCCGAAGAACTGGGGCACCACCGGCTTTGCCGTCAACACCAAGAAGCTGACCAAGCCGATGACGAGCTGGAAGGAGTTCTGGGACACCGCCATGGCGGAAGGCGACAGCCGCACCATGGTGCATGACTACCAGCTGACCACGATCGGCAATGCGCTGAAATATTACGGCTACTCGTTCAATTCGCTCAAGCAGGACGAACTGGCCAAGGCGGAGGAACTGCTGCTGAAGGTCAAGCCGCATCTGTTCGCGGTCTCCTCCGACTACCAGCCGGGGATGCGCGCCGGCGACGCGTGGATGACCATGTGCTGGACGAATGACGGCGCGCAGCTGCATCGCGACATTCCCGAGATCGCCTATGTGCTGGGCAAGGAAGGCGGCGAGATCTGGACCGATTTCTATGCCATTCCGAAAGACGCGCCGAACAAGCCCGCCGGTTACGCGCTGCTCAACTACCTGATGAATCCGCAGGTGGCGGTGAAGGAGCATTTGGCCAATGGGGCGCCGTCGACCGATGCGCGCGTCAACAAGCTGCTGCCCAAGGAGGTGCTCGACAACCCGATCCTCTATCCGGCAGCCGACCTGTTGACGCCGCTGGAATTCGGCGCGGCGGCAACGTTGACTGATCCGGGCCGCGCCGAATTGATGGCGCGCTTCAAGTCGGCCTGAGCGACGGCCTCAAATTCGACTCAGATAATTTGACCGGCGGGTTTATGCCCGCCGGCACCGGGGCAATCTTTCAATGCACGGCAGCCGTCTTCGCAGGAATTTTCTGACCGCCATGCTGCTCGGTCCGGCGACCGCGTGGCTGGTGGTGTTCCTGGTGCTGCCGTTCATCGCCATCGCCGTGTTCAGCGTCGGCGAACGCGCACCGGAAGGCGGCTATCAGGCCGCCTTTACGCTGGCGCAATATGCCAATCTTCCGGCGCGGGCGACCGCCTTCTGGAACACCATGGTGCTGGCGCCGGTGGGAGCGCTCGCCTGCCTGCTCGTCGCTTATCCCGTTGCCTACTATCTCGCCTTGCGCGCGCCGCAGCGCTGGCGGCTGATCCTGCTGGCGCTGGTCGTCATTCCGTTCTGGACCAGCCTGCTGATGCGGACCTATGCCTGGATGTACATTCTGGGCGGGCGCGGCATTCCGGCGCTGCTCGCCTTTGTCGGCATCGAGGATGTCAGGCTGATCAACACGCCGGGCGCGGTGCTGCTCGGCATCGTCTATGGCTACCTGCCGCTGATGATCCTGCCGATCTATGTCAGCCTCGAACGGCTTGACCGCAGGCTGCTGGAAGCCTCCGCCGATCTCGGCGCCACGCCATTATCGACTTTCCTGGGCGTGACCCTGAAACTGTCGTTGCCGGGCGTCATGACCGGCTTCTCGCTGGTCATGATCCTGCTGCTCGGCGAATATCTGATCCCGACGCTGCTTGGCGGCGGCAAGGTGTTCTTCATCGGCAATGCGCTGGTCGACCTGTTCCTGCAATCGCGCAACTGGCCGTTCGGATCGGCCATCGCCATCACACTGGTGCTGGTATCGGTGGTGGTGCTGATTGCCGCCAACCGCATCTCGACCCGGGTTTCGGGCGCGCGCCGGGTGGATCTGATCTGATGCGCGCCTTCGTCATTGCCGTCTTCGCTTTCCTCTATCTGCCGATCGCACTCGTCGTGCTGTTCTCCTTCAACGCCGGTCACCATGCCAGCGAGTTCACCGGCTTTTCGGTGCAATGGTACGGCAAGGCATTGGCGAACCCGTTCCTGGTCGAAGCGCTGAAGAACAGCCTGTTCATCGCCACCACCAGCGCCTTGCTGGCGGCGCTGTGCGGCAC
>NZ_RZQP01000238.1:0-9016 GCF_003998165.1 Mesorhizobium sp. M7A.F.Ca.US.007.01.2.1
GCCCCGGACACCGGCAAGCGCTACGACATCTTCGGTCATGGCGGGGCGCGGCGCGAGGCCGAGCGCCTTGGCGTCACCTTCCTCGGCGAGGTGCCGCTCGAGATGGGCATTCGCGAAAGCTCGGATGCCGGCACGCCGGTTGTCGTCTCCAAGCCCGACGGCGCCGAGGCGAAAATCTACCGCGACATCGCCTCGAAGGTCTGGGACCGGGTTAACGAAGAGCGTGGTGCTGCGGCAGCGGCGGTGCCGAGTATTGTTTTCGAGTAGCTTGTTCGGTAGCCGCCGCCGCTCTGCAGCCTAGGCCGCGCCGACCTTCTCGCCGAAACTGGAAAAAAACTGTCCGGCCAGTTTCTTCGAGGTCGATTCGATCAGCCGGCTGCCGAGTTGGGCGATCTTGCCGCCGACATCGGCCTTGGCCGCGTAGTTCAATATCGTGGCGTCGGGTCCATCTGCCGTCAGCGTCACGTCGGCGCCACCCTTGGCGAAGCCTGCAATGCCGCCCTTGCCTTCGCCCTGGATGGTGTAGGAGTGCGGCGGCTTCAGGTTCTTCAGCGTCACTTCGCCGTTGAACGTCGCCTTGATCGGTCCGATCTTCACCACCACGGTTGCCGCCATCTCGGTCGGCGACTTCATCTCCAGGCTCTGGCAACCGGGAATGGTCGCCTTCAAGACCTCGGGATCGTTCAGCGCTTCCCACACTTTTTGCAGCGGTGCGGCAATGCGCTCCTCGCCTTCGATCACCAAAGCCATGAAAACCTCCCGGACAAGACTGTCCAAACCCGTAACGCACGGCTTAGTGCGTGTCTATCGCACCAAAGTCCGGTTGCGACCGCACGCCCTCTTGCCTGCTCCCGCGCGTTGCCATATCGATTTGTCTTACAAATACGGAGACCATGATGGCAGGCGCCCCCACCCATAAGAAAAAATTTCGCTCGCAGGAGTGGTTCGACAATCCCGACAATCCGGGCATGACGGCTCTCTATCTCGAGCGCTATCTCAATTACGGCCTGACGCGCGCCGAACTGATGTCCGGCAAGCCGCTGATCGGCATCGCCCAGACCGGCTCGGATCTGTCGCCCTGCAACCGTCATCATATCGAACTGGCCAAGCGTGTGCGCGAAGGCATCGTCTCGATGGGCGGTATTCCGTTCGAGTTCCCCTGCCATCCGATCCAGGAGACCGGCAAGCGCCCGACCGCAGCGCTCGACCGCAACCTTGCCTATCTCAGCCTGGTCGAGGTGCTTTACGGCTACCCGCTCGATGGCGTCGTGCTGACCATCGGTTGCGACAAGACGACGCCGGCGCTGCTGATGGCAGCGGCCACCGTCAACATTCCGGCGATCGCGCTGTCGGTCGGGCCGATGCTCAATGGCTGGCACAAGGGCAAGCGCACCGGCTCCGGTACCATCGTCTGGGAATCACGCCAGCGCCTGTCGGCCGGCGAGATCGATTATGACGAGTTCATGGACATCGTCGCCTCGTCGGCGCCGTCCACCGGCTATTGCAACACCATGGGCACCGCCACCACGATGAACTCGCTGGCCGAGGCGCTTGGCATGCAGTTGCCGGGCTCGGCCGCCATTCCCGCGCCCTACCGCGAGCGTGGCCAGATTTCCTATGAGACCGGAAAACGCATCGTCGAGATGGTGCATGAGGATCTGAAGCCGTCCGACATCATGACGAGAGAGGCTTTCGAGAACGCCATCGTCGTCAATTCGGCCATTGGCGGCTCGACCAACGCGCCGATCCATCTCAACGCCATCGCCCGCCACCTTGGGGTCAAGCTCGACAATGACGACTGGCAGACGGTCGGCCTCAATGTGCCGCTGCTGGTCAATTTGCAGCCGACGGGCGAATATCTTGGCGAGGACTACCATCATGCCGGCGGCGTGCCGGCGGTCATTGCCGAACTGATGAAGGGCGACCTGTTGCCGCATCCCGGCGCACGCACCGTCAACGGCAAGTCGATCGGCGAGAATAGCGAGGGCGTCGCCAACGAAAACCCCGACGTCATCCGCTCTGTCGCCAAGCCGCTGAAGGCCAATGCCGGCTTCATCAATCTTCGGGGCAATCTGTTCGATTCGGCGATCATGAAGACCAGCGGCATCTCGCCCGAGTTTCGCGAGCGCTATCTGTCCAATCCTAGGGATCCCGAGGCTTTCGAAGGCAACGCCATGGTTTTCGACGGGCCGGAGGATTACCACGCCCGCATCGACGACCCGGCGCAAGGCATCGACGAACACACCATCCTGTTCATGCGCGGCGCCGGCCCGGTCGGCTATCCCGGCGGTGCCGAGGTCGTCAACATGCAGCCGCCGGCCTATCTCATCAAGAAGGGCATCCACGCGCTCGCCTGCATCGGGGACGGCCGCCAGTCGGGCACGTCGGGTTCGCCGTCGATCCTCAACGCCTCGCCGGAAGCGGCGATCGGCGGCGGACTGGCGCTGCTCAAGACGGGCGACCGGGTCCGCATCGACTTGCGCAAGGGCACGGCCGACATCCTCGTCACCGACGACGAGATCACCCGGCGCCGCGCCGAACTGCAGAACAATGGCGGCTTCCACTATCCCGAGCACCAGACGCCCTGGCAGGAGATCCAGCGCGGTATGGTCGCGCAGTTTTCGGAGGGAATGGTGCTGAAGCCGGCGGTGAAATACCAGGATGTCGCGCACACCAGCGGTGTCCCCAGGGACAATCATTGATTCTGGATCGACGGATGGCGGCTTGATCAAATCAGGCCGCCGTCGGTTTTCCGGTCAGCGTGTTGCATCGCGGCCGGGTAGGTCGAGAACGGCCACCGTCCTTGACAAGCGCGCCCAACAAATCCACCATCATGACAAGGGGTGCATCGCGACGACCCCGTGAGGCGTCAGCCCAACGTTCGCGTCCAAGCTTCTCTTTTCAGGAGGTGGACGCCATGCCGTCAACAACCGCTATCACCGTACCGCAATTGTCCCGGCTCATAGGTCTGCCGGGCGCCCCAGTCATTGTCGATGTTCGCATAGATGAAGATTTCGACGCCGATCCGCGGCTGTTGCCGGCGTCGTGCCGTCGCGATTTCAAAACCGTTTCAACCTGGGCGGCCACGTTCGCCGGCAAGCCGGTGGCCGTCGTTTGCCAGAGGGGGCAAAAGCTCTCGCAAGGCGTGGCCGCATGGCTGCGCCATGAGGGGATATCAGCTGAATCTCTCGAAGGCGGGTTTGATGCCTGGCGCGATGCCGGAGGGCTTTTGGCCCGCACCGCCAAGATGCCGCCACGCAATGAAAAGGGCGCCACCGTCTGGGTGACGCGATCGCGCCCGAAGGTCGACCGCATCGCTTGCCCGTGGCTGATCCGGCGTTTCGTCGACCCCGACGCGGTGTTCCTGTTCGTCGAACCCGCTGAAGTGTTGGCTGTTGCCGACCGCTTTCAGGCCGTGCCGTTCGACATCGACAATGTGTTTTGGAGCCATCGCGGCGAGCGCTGCACCTTCGACACGATGATCGAGGAGTTCGGGCTGGAATCCGTGGCGCTCGATCGCCTCGCTGCAATCGTGCGGGCGGCCGACACTGCAAGCCTCGACCTGGTGCCTCAGGCGGCCGGCTTTCTGGCTGCCTCGCTTGGTTTGTCGCGTATGTACCGCGACGATCTGGAACAACTGGAAGCAGGCATGCTGCTCTACGACGCGTTCTTCCGCTGGTGTCGCGACGCCACCGAAGAAACGCACAACTGGCCGGCTGCGGGTAAGCCGTCGTGACCGCTCTTGTCCCGGACAATAAGGCGGGAACCGTCCCGGTGCCGGCTGCACCGACCTTCACCGAGGCCGTGAAGGTCTGGGCGAAAATCGGATTGCTCAGCTTTGGCGGTCCGGCCGGGCAGATCGCGCTGATGCACAAGGAACTGGTCGAGGAGCGGCGCTGGATCGGTGAGCGGCGTTTCCTGCACGCGCTGAACTACTGCATGCTGCTGCCTGGCCCGGAAGCCCAGCAACTCGCCATCTACATCGGTTGGCTGCTGCACAGGACGGCCGGCGGCCTTGTCGCCGGCATCCTGTTCGTCTTGCCGGGCGCGCTCGTCATGCTCGCCTTGAGCAGCCTCTACGTCCTCTATGGCGACGTGCCGCTTGTCGCGGCGCTGTTTTTCGGGGTCAAGGCGGCTGTGCTTGCCATCGTCGTCGAGGCGGTGGTCCGGATCAGCCGGCGTGCCCTCAAGAACCGGGTCATGGTGTCGATCGCGGTCGCGGCGTTCATCGCCATCTATGCGTTGAATGTGCCCTTTCCGCTCATCGTCCTGCTAGCCGGCCTGACGGGATGGCTGGGGGATCGCATTGCTCCCGCCCTGTTTTCCGGCTCGGCCCATGGCAAGGACGATGTTGCCGACTTCAAGGGAGCGGTCGACCTGATGTTCGAGCGTGGCGAACTGGCCCATGTCAAACCGACCAGATGGCATGCACCGCGCACCGTCGCCATCTGGCTGCCGCTCTGGCTCGGGCCTGTTCTTTTGATCTGGTGGTTCACCGGCTCTGCAAGCGTCTGGACCGAGATAGGCCGGTTCTTCAGTCTCATGGCTGTCGTCACCTTCGGTGGCGCCTATGCGGTCCTCGCTTATGTCGCACAGGCAGCCGTCCAGTCCTTCGGCTGGCTGGCGCCGGGTGAAATGGTCGATGGCCTTGGGCTCGCCGAAACCACGCCAGGGCCGCTCATCCTGGTGCTGCAGTTCGTCGGCTTCATCGCCGCGTTCCGCCATTCCGGCTCGCTGGACCCGTTGGTTGCCGGATCGCTGGGGGCTTTGCTCACTCTGTGGGTGACGTTCACGCCTTGCTTCTTCTGGATATTCCTCGGTGCGCCCTACATCGAGGCCTTGCGCGGCAACAAGGCACTGTCGGCCGCACTGGGCGCGATCACCGCCGCCGTTGTCGGGGTAATTATGAATCTGGCCCTATGGTTTGCCTTGCACGTCATCTTCCGTGAGGTGCACGCGACGGGCCTTGGCATGAACGTGCCGGTGCCTTCGTCGATCGACTGGCGCGCGGCCTTGCTTTCCGTGGCCGCCATGGTCGCCATCCTGAAGCTGAAAGTCGGCATGCTGCCGACACTCGCGCTATCCGCCCTTGCAGGGATCTTGCTGGCGGCGGCTGGTTAGACAGCACCGCCTTTGCAATCCGCTTGCCCACCACCTAAGTGGGCTGGAAATGGAAGGAAACATCATGGCCGGACGGCGATCTTCCCTCGGCTTCCTCGGAGTGTTCGGCCGTTCGGGCGACTTGAGGCAGCTCGACGATGCATTGCGCGGCGCCGATCTGCATCCAGCCCTTGTGCCGGAGGGCGTGAAGCTTACCCTCGTCAATCTCATGAAGGATCGCTGGCCCGACGAGCCGCCACCGGGCACCTATGCGTCGGTGGCACAATTATGCAGCTATTGCATCGCGGGTCCCGAAACCTTCGAGCAAGCCAATGGCCATGAGCGGGCGCTGGGAGCCGAGCGCCGCATCGAGGCGGCGCTTGAAGCCGGTGACAGCCTCGACGCGCAGATCGTGCTGATGACGCTGCATGCCAAGCTCATCAACCCCGAAGTCGTCGACCGATACGGGCTCAGCGCGGAATGACGCGAAAGGCAAGATCTGCCTGATTCTCCTAGAGCAATTCTAGGAAAAGTGTGAGCGGTTTTCCGTCTAGAATTGCGTCAAAACAAAGAGTTAGAGCAGATCGCCGTTTCCGTGAAACGGTGAATGCTCTAAGGCAGCCGAGCCGTTCAGGCCCGGCTGATCTCCTCGAGATACCAGCCGATGTAGCGCAGTTCGTTGTATTCCATCGGCGCGATAGGTCCGGGCACGAAATAGTGCGAGCGCACGCCGCGCGCGGTGTGCTCGATGATCTTCTTGTCCTCTTCGGTGGTGATCTTCCACAGCCAGGTCAGCTTCTCCAGATCGTAATCCTGGCCCTCGACCGCGTCGCCGCGCACCAGCCAGATCAGCTCCATCTCGCAGGTGCCAGCCGTTTTCGGGATGAAGCGGTAGATCATGCCGTGATCGGGATAGCATACGAGGAAGGTCGTGCCGCCGAGATGGATGGAAGTGACGCCACCGTCATAGTCGGAGAAGCGTCCCATCAGCGGGGCCACCGGCGATCCATCCTGGCTGCCGCTCGAAACGCCGTCATAGAGCGCATAGCGGAAGGTGTGGATTGCTTCCTGGCCGGCCGCCGAGTTCTGCCAGCGGTTGGCGCTGCCGATCTCGATGCCGAGCGCGCAGGTGCGTTGCTCCATCGCCGCATTGAGCTGCTCGATCATTTCTGCCGGCTTTTCCAGCGCATGCGTCTGCGAATATTCCGGATGCGCCGGCCCGCAATGGTAACATTCGACATAGTTCTCGACGGCGAGCTTCCAGTTGGCGTCGAGCGGATAGGACTGACGATACGCAACCTTGGCGTCGCCCCAGCCATACTGGCCGCAGCTCGTTCGCAGCGACTGTTCGATAGGATCGAAATCGAGCGGCGTCTCGGCGAAGGAAATGAAGACCAGACCGGATGCGACGCGGGCATGAAGCTTCTTCAGGCCGTGCGCCGTGCGGTCGAAATCCTTCGGCATCAGGCGGGCAGCGCGCAACGATCCGTCATTGGAATAGGCCCAGGCGTGGTAGGGGCACACGAACATCTTCGCGTTGCCCTTCTGCTTGGTGCAGACCTCGGCGCCGCGGTGGCGACAGACGTTGAGCATGGCATGCACGGTGCCATCCATGCCGCGTGTCAGGATGACCGCCTCGTCGCCCAGTTTGAACAGCTCGAAATCGCCGGGGTTCGGGATAACGCTGGCGTGGGCCAGGCAATGCCAGTGGCGGCGAAAGACCCGTTCCATGTCGCGCTCGAAGATCGCCGGGTCATGATAGAAGGCACGCACCAGGCCGTGGCCTGGCCGATGAGATGCCACCAGCCGATCGATCGCGTCGCCGTCGGTGGGGGCTTGCTGGATAGGATGCACACTCATTTGTCGTTCTGCCCGATGGTTGGTCGTGTATGGCTGTATGGCTGCACGAGACTTGTCTCCGGTCAGCCGCCCATATGCGTGCGCGGCAGGTGGATCAGGTTGCCGAAACGGGCACGCAATCTGTCGTCGACCTGTTTTGGCACATGGCGCGGAAATCGTTCGGCAAGAATGCGCTTCTTCTCGGTGATCGCACGCAGCAATATATCAGGCCGGCCTTTTTCGTTCCATTCCTTCGGCGAGGAACGATCGCCGAGGGCAGGATAGAAGTGCTCGGTCTGCATCAGCTTGAGCGTTTGTTCGTTGTCGAGATAGTGGCCTGGACCCTTGAGGCAGACCTCCGCGATGCTGTCGATCGACAGGGCCTCGTCAGTCACGTCGATGCCACGCGCGCAGCCCAGGCAATGACCGAGCATGTCGTTGTCGATGACCAGGCTCTCCAGGCAGAAGCCGAGCAGCGAGGCATGCATGCCGGCCGCCTCATAGACGAGGTTGAGGCCGGAGAGGCCGGCCATCACATTGGTGATGCCCTTTTCGTAGCCGGACTGAATATCGGGCAATTTCGAATCCGTCATGCCGGCGGCGGAGCCACCGGGCAGGTCGTAGAATTGCGCCATCTGGGCACAGGCCGCCGTTGCCACCGACTGCTCGGCCGACCCGCCGGCCATGGCGCCGGTGCGCAGGTCGGACATGAACGGCCATGCGCCGAAGATCGCCGGATGGCCGGGCTTGAGCGCGTTGACATAGACCAGGCCGGCCAGCACTTCGGCCACTGCCTGCACGACGGCGCCGGCCATCGCCGCGGGTGCCGTCGTGCCCGACTGGCCGGTCGACAGCAGCAGGATCGGGATGCCGCCTTCGACGCAGGCCTCGAGCACGCCGCAGGCATCCTCGGCGAACCTCATCGGCGGCACGACGAATGAATTGGAGTTGGAAACGAATGGCCGGGCGCGGAAATTCTCCTCGCCTCCGGCGATGGCGTACAGCATTTCAAGTGCAGGCTTCACGTTCTCACGCACCGTGAAGGATGTTCCGACGTGCTTCGATGTTCCCATCACACAGGCATAAAGCGTGTTGAAATCCATCTCGAGCGGATCGGCGATGTCGCGCGCCACCATCGGCCGCTGGAAGAAATGAATGTTGTCCAGCCCGTCGACGATGCGGGCGGCATCATAAATATCCTGCAGCTTGGATTCGCGGTACTCACGCTTCTCCAGATCCACCAGGTGCACGGCGATGCCTGCCGTGCCGTAGTGCACGCGCTTGCCCTGGACCACCATGTCGTGCCTGGGGTCCTGGCCATGAAGCGTGAAATGTCGTGCCGCCCGCTTGATGGTGTCGAGCACGAGCGCGCGCGGAAAGCGGACCCGGCCATCGTCGCCATGGATCGCCCCCACCTTGGTCAGCACCTTTATGCAGGAAGGAATGGCGTTGGCGAAACCCACTGTCTCCAGAAGCGTCAGCACGCCTTCGTGGATACGCTCGCGGTCATCCCCGCGAAGCGGCCCGTAGCCGCCGCCCTCGATGGCCTTGTGCTGTGGTCTGGCATCCTCCACCAGGGGAGATGATCGCATGGCATGTCCTGTTTCGCGAAGACCGGAGCGTTGTGGACGACGGTTCGCCGGCGTGTCCTGCTGTTCGACAGCCACTGGCATGGAAGCACTCCAACTTCGTCGGCAGGAACTCGTGGCGGTTGGTCCACCATCGGCCTGCTTCTTCCCCTGATGACGCCGACTATGCCGCCGGCACTGGCCCATCCTATGGGCCAGCTGGCTCAGTTCCATGTGCCAGAACTAAAATACCGGAGCCGCTGCGAGCGGCTCCGGTCACGAGAGGTCGATGATGGATCAGGCGGCCGCGGGTCTGCGTCCGGCGGCCGTGGCCAGTTCGCGGATGCCTGGCTCGATGTGCTGTAGCGCGATCGACGAGATGCCCAGCCGCATGAAACGCGAAGGCTTTTCAGTGCGATCGAAGAAGCGGTCGCCTGGCTCGATGATGACGCTGCGCGAGGCCGCTGCCTCGGCAAGCCCGCGCGAATCGGTGCCGCGCGGCCCTTCGA
>NZ_RZQP01000239.1:0-9009 GCF_003998165.1 Mesorhizobium sp. M7A.F.Ca.US.007.01.2.1
AATTGTAGCCGGTCGCCATCCAGTAGCCGGACAGTTCCGGCGCCTCGCCGAGATAGTAGCGGTCGTCGGGCGTAAAACTCTCGGGACCATTGAAGAAGGTGTGGATGCCGGCGGTCGCCAGCATCGGCATGCGGTTGACGCCCATTTCGAGGATCGGCTCGAAATGCTCCATATCCTCCGGCAGTTGGTCGAAGCAGAAATCTTCACGGATGCCGTCCATGCCCCAGGGCTTTGCCACCGGCTCGAAAGCGCCCAGCATCATCTTGCCGGCGTCCTCCTTGTAGTAGGCACACTCGTCGGGCACACGCAGCACCGGCAGGCGGGTGAGGCCGGGGATCGGCTCGGTGACGAGGTAAAAATGCTCGCAGGCGTGCAGCGGGATGGTGACGCCGTTCTGCGCTCCCAGTTCGCGCGCCCACATGCCGGCGCAGTTGACGACGATGTCGGCCTCGATCGTGCCTTGCTCTTCGCCTTGTGTCCAGGACACGCCCGTGACGCGGCCGGCCTTGCTGTGGACCTTGGTGACCTTGACGTTCTCGACGATGGTCGCACCGCGCTGGCGCGCGCCCTTGGCCAGTGCCATGGCGATGTTGGCGGGGTCGCACTGGCCGTCGAGCGGCAGATGCACGGCGCCGACGACATCGGAAACATTGAGATGCGGGTACATCTCGCTGACTTCCCTGGGCGAAATCTCGCGCACGTCGACATCGAAGGCACGCGCCAGCGACGCTTGCCTGTAGATCTCGTGCTTGCGCTCCTCGGTCAGCGCCACGGTGATCGAACCGACCTGGCGCATGCCGGTGCCGACTTCGGTCTCTGCTTCCAGCTTGACGTAGAGGTCGGCGGAATATTTCGCCAGCCGCGTCATGTTCTGCGAACCGCGCAGCTGGCCGATCAGGCCGGCGGCATGCCATGTCGTGCCCGACGTCAGCTGCTTGCGTTCGAGAAGCACGATATCGGTCCAGCCGAGCTTGGCCAGGTGATAGGCGACCGAGCAGCCGGAAACGCCGCCGCCGATGATGACCGCTCTTGCTTTGGCGGGAACTGCCTTGGCGATCATGCTGCCTCGCAACGGTAGCTGGAAGCAAAGCGGCGCAGACGAAGTGCAGCTTCCTGCAGCACGGGTTCGGGCTGGCAGAGGCTGATGCGAATGTGGCCGGCGGCCGCCTCGCCGAAGCTGGAGCCGGGCATCACGCCAACCTTTTCCTTGTCGAGCAGGGCCCAGGCGAATTTCTCGTCGTCCGGCTCGACGGCCGAGATGTCGAGCATGACATACATGCCGCCCTCCGAACCGCGCACGGTGACATCGTTCATGCCCCGCACGGCGTCGAGCAAGACGGTGCGGCGTGCCGCGTAGCGTTCGGCGATCTCCTTGACGCCGTAACGGTTCTCCAGCGCCTCGGAACAAGCGATCGAGATGAAGGCCGGCAGGCCGTAGGTCGTCACCAGATTGAGATTGATCATGAGCGTGATCATCTGCTCCGGTCCCGTCAGCCAGCCCATGCGCCAACCGGTCATGCCGTGGCTCTTGGACATCGAATTGATGACCAGCGTGCGCTCGGCCATTCCTGGCAGCGAGCGCGGCGAGACGTGCTCGCCGCCGCCGAGCGTCCAGTAGACTTCGTCCGACAGCAGCCAGAGGTCGTGCTCCCGGCAGACTTCTGCCAACTGTTCCAGCCGCTCGCGCGAATAGACCGCACCGGTCGGATTGTTCGGCGTGTTGATCAGGATGGCGCGCGTGTTCGGCCGGATTGCCGCGCGGATCATGTCGGCTCGCGGCTGGAAGCCATCCTCGGCCGGTGTCTCGACGACGGTGAAATCAGCGCCAGCGGCGCTGAACGTGTTGGGATAGGTGGCATAATAGGGTGCCACGACGATGGCGTGATCGCCCTGGTCGAGCACGCCCTGCACGGCCGCGTAGAGTGCGGCCTGGCCGCCCGGCGTGGCGATCACCTGATCCGGCGATGTCTCGACGCCGGTGCAGGCGCTCGAGGCTGCGGCCATCGCCTTGCGCAGGCGCGGCAAGCCGGGAAGCGGGGTGTAGTGATGATTGCTGCCGCGAACCGCGGTCACACAGGCTTCAATGGTCTGCGAAGGCGTGTCGAAATCATGGTCGCCAACCGACAGCATGATGATGTCTTCGCCGGCCTCCTTGCGCGTCCAGGCGGCGAAATGGACTTCCCAGCCGTCCTTGCCCGAAGGCACGATGCCGGAAATGCGCGATGATGGTCTAGGCATGCAAAACTCCCGAAATTTCGTAGCCGGCCTGTTCGAGCCGGTCGCGCAGGGCGGCGATGTGCGGTGGTCCGACTTCGCAGCAGCCGCCAACGATGCTTGCGCCAGCCTCCACCCAGCCGATCGCCTGGTCTGCATAGGCATCCGGGCCAAGGTCGTGACGAGCGTGCAGCACATCGACGGTGCCGCCGTGCTTAAGTGCTTCGGTTGACGTGAAGCCATTGGCATATGCGCCGACCGGGCCGCCGAGGCCGATCAGTTCAGGCAAAGCCGCGGCGATTGCTTCCGGCCGGCAGCAATTGACCAGCCGCGCTGCGACTGCCAGGCCGTCGAGCGCGCTTGCCGCGGTGGCAATGGCTTCGCCGCTGCGCAGCCGCGGCTTGCCGTGGTCAGCCAGCGTCCACGATACCCATACCGGCTTGCCGCTTTCCGATGCAGCGGTCACCGCTGCGCGGGCTTCGTCCGCCGACGCCATGGTTTCACACAGGAACAGGTCGACGCCATCGGCCTGCTCGGCAACGATGCGGCGGTAAATCTCGAGCGTCTCCTCGAAGGAAATGGTCAGTGCCGGTGCATAGCTGCCGAAAAGCGGCGACAGGCAACCGGCGATGGCTGCATCGCCGGCCTCGTCGCGGGCCTGCCTGGCCAATTCGATGCCGCGCTTCTGCAATGGCTTGAATAGGTCTTCCGCACCTTCGCGCGCCAGGCGTTCGGGTGTCGCAGAATAGGTGTTGATGGTGATGACACGTGCGCCGGCACGGATGAATTCCGCGTGCAGGTCGCGCACCAGATCCGGTTCGTCGATCAGCACCCTGGCCGACCATAGCGGCGTCGGCTCGGATTGGCTGCGGCGGACCAGTTCCTGGCCCATGCCGCCATCGGTGAGGATGATTTTCTTCATGCGCGCAGCCTTTCGTTCTTCGGATCCCACAGCGGTTCATCCTTCTGCACGATTGCCTGAAAGCGGTCACCGAAGATTTCGACCTCGACTGATGTACCTGGTTTGGCCAGGTCGGCGCGCAGCATGCCGAGCGCGATCGACTTGTCGATGCGATGGCCCCAGCCGCCGGACGTCGTCTCGCCGACGATCTTGCCGTCATGCCAGAGTGTAGAAACTGGCGGAGCGTCGCAATCGCCGGGGTTTTCCACCACCAGCGTGACGAAGCGCTTCTTCACGCCTTGCTGCTTTTCGTTCAGCAGTGCCGCCTTGCCACGGAAGTCGGGCTTGTCCCATTTGACGAAGCGTTCGAGCCCGCCCTGCAGGATCGAATAGTCGGTCGACAGGTCGCCCTTCCAGGTGCGGTAGCCTTTCTCAAGCCGGAGCGAATCCAGCGCGTACATGCCGAAAGGCTTCAGCCCGTGCTGCTGGCCTGCGGCGCAGACGGCATCGAAGATGGCGGCGGTGTCGTCGATCCTGGTGTGGATTTCCCAGCCGAGTTCGCCGGCGAAGGAGACGCGCACCAGTTTGGCCCAGCGGCCGGCGATCTTCGTCTCCTGATGCGTCAGCCATGGCAGAGTGAGGTCGGCTTCGCAGACATCGGCGAGGATTTTTCGCGAGTTCGGGCCGGCCAGGATCTGGGTCGAGAATTCTTCGGTCCGGTCGATCAGCTTGAACGGTGCGTCCTTGGGCATGCGCGACTTCAGCCATTCGAAATCATGCCACTGCGCGACCGCCGCGGTGATCAGCGTCATCAGGTTCTCGTCGTGACGCACGACGGACATTTCGGTGACGATGCGGCCCTTGTCGTCGGCGAAATAGACGAGACCGATGCGGCCTGGCTTCGGCACCAGTCCGGTGACCTGCAGGCTCAGCCATTCGGCGGCACCTGGACCATCGAGATTGAAGCGCGAGAACCCAGGCAGGTCCAAAATGCCGGTAGCGTCACGCACGGCCAGGCATTCTTCGCGCACACGATGCTGCCATGGCCCGTCGCGGCGAAAGGTCAGCGTGGCTTCCTCGGAGATGTCATCGCCGTCCTGCGCGTACCAGGTGGCACGCTCCCAGCCATTATAGGCGTCGAAGCGGCCTCCGAGCGCCTTGATGCGATCGTGGATCGGCGACAGCTTGCGGTCGCGGCCCTCCGGCCAGGCATGGCGCGGGAACTGGATGGCGTATTCGTTGCCGTAGATCTCCATGCCCTTGGCGACGCAATAGTCCGGCGCCGCGGCATAGGAAGTGAAGCGGCGCGGGTCGCACGACCACATGTCCCATTCGGTCCGGCCCTCGGTCACCCATTCGGCCAGCACCTTGCCGGCGCCGCCACCCTGGGCAATGCCGAAGGTGAAGACGCAGGCCTCGAAGGCATTGGGAACGCCGGGCATCGGGCCGATCAGCGGATTGCCGTCCGGCGTATAGGGGATCGGCCCGTTGATCACCTTGGACAGGCCGGCCGTGCCAAGGATCGGCACGCGGGCGACGGCGTCGGCCAGATAATGTTCCAGCCGGTCGAGATCATCGGGGAACAGCTGGAAGGAAAAGTCCTCCGGCATCGGGTCATTGTGGCTGGCCCAATGCGCGCGGCAATTGCGCTCATAGGGGCCGAGATTCATGCCGTTCTTCTCCTGGCGCAGATAGTAGGAGGTGTCGACGTCGCGCAGCAGCGGCAGCTTCTTGCCTTGTTCCTTCGACCATGCCGCGAGTTCGGGGATCTCCTCGAACAGAATGTACTGATGGCTCATCACCATCATCGGCACGTCGCGGCCGAACATCCGGCCGACTTCGGCGGCGCGGTAGCCGGCGGCATTGACGACGATCTCGCAGCGGATCTCACCCTGTGCCGTCTCGACCACCCAGTCGTCGTTCTCGCGGCGCACGCCTGTGACCGGGCAGAAGCGGATGATCTTCGCGCCCATGTCGCGCGCACCCTTGGCCAGCGCCTGGGTGAGTTGCGCCGGATCGATGTCGCCGTCGCTCGGGTCGTAGAGCGCGCCTTTCAGCTCATGCGTCTCGATGAAGGGATAGCGACGCTGGATCTCGTCGACACCGACAATGTCTATGTCCATACCCTGGTAGAGGCCCATGCCCTTGGCGCGCTGGAATTCCTGCATGCGCTCGAGCGAGTGGGCAAGGCGAAGCGAGCCGGTGACGTGATAGTTCATGGGGTAGTCGACCGCGTCGGCCAGCCCGCGATAAAGCTCGGTCGAATAGCGCTGCATGTTCATCAGCGACCAGGACGAGGAGAAGGTCGGCACGTTGCCGGCGGCATGCCAGGTCGAGCCGGAGGTCAGCTCGTTCTTCTCGAGCAGCACGCAGTCGGTCCAGCCCGCCTTGGCGAGATGATAGAGCGCGGAGGTGCCGACGGCGCCGCCTCCGATGATCACCACGCGCGCCGTGCTCGGCAAACCCGCCATGTTCTTCTCCAAACTTGAACTCAATAGACGGGTGGTGAAACCACCCAGATGACAATTGCCGGCTCGGCACCCGGATTGCGCCAGCGGTAGGGCTTGCCTTCGAAGCGAAAGGAGTCGCCCTCGCCAAGCCGATGCCAGACACCTCCGATCTCGATGTCGAACAGTCCGGACGCGACGTATCCGGCTTCCTCGGTCGGCCGCTGCGCCTCGGCCTTCAGTTCCGCGCCCGGCGCGAAGACCGAACGCACCATCTCGAAGCTACCGCCGAGATCGGGCGACAGAAGCTCCTCCACCAGGCCGGATTCGCTTGTGCCAAGCGTGCGGCGCCTGCCGGCGCGCACGACCACGCCGCGCTCGCTTTCGACAGGTACGTCATGGCTGAAGAACAGGCTGATCGGCACGCCGAACAGTTCGGCGAAGGCTCTGAGGTCACCGAGCGACGGCGTCGACAGGCCACGCTCGACCTGGCTGACCCAGCCGACCGAACGGCCTAGCTTCAGGCCGATCTCGGCGAGCGTCAGCCCGCGCGCCTTGCGCAGGGCCCTGATGTCGCCGGCCAGCACGCGTTCGTCAGGTCCCTGCAATGTTCTTGCGGTAGTCGAAGGCAAAACGCTCTCTTTATGAAAAATCACCGACAAATTTCATGAGAAATCAAGCTCATGAAAAAATCAAGCAGATTTTCACGGATGCACAAGATTTGCTTGCGCGATTTTGACGGTTCATGCAAAGGCTCCGCCGAGAGCGGCGAGTGGGGACGTCCGATCGAGACAAAGGGTAAGGGACGGCCCATGCTGGAAAATAACCCCCGAATCGAGGGCGACGCCGAGATTGTCGACGAGGCGATCCTGTCGCGCCGTTCGGTGCGCGCATTCCTGCCCGACATGGTCGAAGACGACACCATCCGCGCCATTCTGGCGGTTGCGGCGCGCGCCCCATCCGGCACCAACATGCAGCCATGGAAGGTCTATGTCACCAAGGGCGAGAGCAAGCAGCGCATATCGGACGCCATTCTCAATTCCGGCATTCGCGCCGAAAAAGCCGATTGGGACGAGTACCGGTATTATCCCACGCAGTTCTTCGAGCCGTATCTGACGCGACGCCGCGCCAACGGTTTCGGCCTCTATGGCGCGCTCGGCATCGGTCGCCGCGAGGTCGACAAGATGCGCGCCCAGCACGACCGCAACTTCGTCTTCTTCGACGCGCCGGTCGGCATGATCTTCACCATCGATCGCCGCCTCAACCAGGGTTCATGGATCGATTACGGCATGTTCCTGCAGAACATCATGGTCGCAGCTAGAGGCAGGGGTCTGCACACCTGTCCGCAGGCGGCGTTCGCGCCCTATCACCGGCAGATCAGGCCGGTGCTCGACATTCCGGACGAGGAGATCGTCGTCTGCGGCATGGCGCTTGGTTATGAAGATACGTCAAAACCTGAAAACGCCTTCCGCACCGACCGCGTGCCGCTGCAAGAGTGGGTGACGTTCAGCGAATAAGCCAGCCGGCCTCATTCCGTGTTCATCTGTGCGCCGTGGCCGCTGACATGGGCGCCGTCCTGGGGTGTCAGCTTGAGATAGGCGAGCAGCGCGCAGAGCGTGATGATGCCCTCGATCACGAACAGGATGCGGAAATCGTCGGCGACGGCGGGGCCGCCGCCCGCCAGAAACGACAATGCCGCGGCGGCCAGGCCGACGCTGATCGCCACCGCCAGCTGCCATAATATGTAATAGAGCGCGCTGAAACGGGCGAGCTGCTCGGGCGCGATGTCGGAATAGGCGAGGTTGCCGGTCGAGGCCCATTGCGCGGAGCGGAAGACGCCGAAGACGAAGATGTAAGTGAGCACGATCCACACCGGCGTCGTCGCCTGCATCAGCGCGAAGCCGGCAACCAGGGCGGCGACGATGGGCGTGTTGTAGACCAGCACGCGGCGAAAGCCGAAACGGTTGAGGACACGCGGCATGAAGAACCGCATGGCCACCGAGCCGACCGCGGCTACGAAGGTCAGCGATCCCGCCTGCACCGCGCTCATGCCGAAGCCGAGCTGGAACATCAGCGGCAGCAGGAAGACGACCGAGCTAAGGCCGATCGTGTCCAGCCCGCCGCCGGTGAGGAACGAAATGCGGAAGGTACGGATGCGCAACAGCTTGAGATCGAGCAGCGGATTGCGCACGCGCAGGCAGTAGAACGAGGCGATGGTCAGGATGACGAGCGCCAGCGCCAGTTCGCCGGCGATGATGCCGCCCGCGGCGTCCTTGGCGGCAAGCGAATCCATGCCGAAGACCAGCAGGACCATGCCGCTGCCGACCAGCAGGAAGCCCGGAAAATCGAACGGCGTGCGCACGGGCTTGGTCATCGTCGGAAACAGCGAGGCGGCAAGAATTGCCGCCGCCAGCGCGAACGGCACGTTGATGAAGAAGATCCAGCGCCAGGAAATGTAGGTGGTCAGCGCACCGCCGACGAGCGGACCGACCAACGGTCCGGACTGGCCGGCCAGCGAGATGTACATGTTGATCTTGAGCGTTCGGCTGCGCGGAAAAGTCGACAGGATGACGACCTGGCCTAGTGTGCCCATCAAGGCGCCGCCGAAGCCTTGCAACGCACGCGCACCAACCAGCGTCCAGATGTTGTCGGACAGCCCGCAAAGCGCCGACGAGGCGGCGAACACCAGCAAGGCAAAGCAGTAGACGTTGCGCAGGCCGAAGCGGTCGGCGGCCCAGCCGCCAAGCGGCATCGAGATGATCAGGCTGGCGACATAGACGGTGATCAGCAGGCCGAGCTGGCTGGGCGGACGGCCGAGGCTTTCGCTGATGCCCGGCAGCGCGGTCACCACGACATTCTGGTCGAGGCTGGTCATGAACACGCCGCAGGCGACCGTCAGCGGCAGCAGGAGCAAGGCTCTGGCCGGCACATCGGCGCGATCCGTGGCGCCGGCGGATAGTTCTGCGGTCATGGAGATGTTCGAACCAAACGAATGTGCCGACTCTTGAAGAAGGGATTTCATATCCCTGGGCCGGTTGGGCGGCCGCATTTTCGCACCATGGGCGCCTGCGGCCTGAGTCTCTAGCGGCAGAAACGGCTGGCGTTGATGCCAGAAGCAGGAGCGATGCGACCTTTCGGCGCCGCCTATTGCACCTCGTAGCCGACTTCCTCGCTGGCGTGGCAGAGCGCCTTCCAGAACGAGCGTGCAAACGAGCGGAAGACATAGATGTCGAACTGGTCGGCGCCGGTGCGCTGGATCTGGGCGAAGACGTCGTGATGAGCGGTCGAGCGGCCGGCGCCATTGGGAAAGGCCGGCAGCGAAAAGTCGATGGCGAAGAATTTCGCCAGCACCCATTCGGCCTTCGGCCCGGCAATGCGGATGGCGGTGCGGCCGTGCGAGAGATCGGTCACCGTGCCGATGGCCGAGGTCACCACCTTGGCAAAGGC
>NZ_RZQP01000023.1:0-50768 GCF_003998165.1 Mesorhizobium sp. M7A.F.Ca.US.007.01.2.1
ATCGCGGGTTCCTGCGAGCGACTTTTCAATTTCGTTGAGACGCGGGCTGATGTCCTCGAATTCCGGCAGCGGGGTGCTGGGCTTGGAAAGATGAGCCGACAGGCCGGCAACCTGTGCTTCCAGGCTGCGGATCAGCGCCGGATCGATGCCGGCGACCTGTGCGGCCGACGCGTCCAGCCGGCTTGAAATGTCTTCGAGCCGGCTCTCCAGTCCGCGGATCGCCGCTTCGCCCGCGGGATCGGGCACACGCGTTTCAAGGCGCTTGGCGAGCGCCGTAAAGCGGGCATCGATGGCTTCCATGATGCCGACGCTGTCGACCTGCGGCATGCGCTGGTCGAGCCTGTCAGCAACCTCGTCCAGCCTGCGCTCGAGATCGCGGAACAGCATGTTGCCCTGCTCGATGGCGTCACCCTGGCGGCGTTCCATCATGCTCGACAGCACGTCGAAGCGTTGCTCCAGCCCATGGAAGATGTAGTCGGCGTCAGGCATGGCGGGTGCCTGGTCGATCTTGTCGGCGATGAATGCGATCTGCTTGGCCAGGCGCTCCATCGCCTGCTCCGGCAGATTGGCGCGGCCGGCGAGTTCGTCGACCCGGCCCGACAGCGTGCTCAACCGATCCATGACCGCGTTGCCGGGACGATCCTGCGCCACTTCCTCGATCTGGCCGGCAAGCGAGTCGATCCGTCTCTCTATGCGCTCGAAAGCCTCGTGGTCGAATGAATTGGCTTGCGCGGCGACCGTCGATGCCACGATGGCGCGGGAAATCTCGTCCAGCCGCTCGTCGATCATGCCAAGCGTGTCGCTGCCGCGATTGTCTTGCTGGCTGGCGAAATGGTCGACAGCGCCGGCAAGCGTGCGCACCTTCTCCTCCAGCGAGCGCAGCGACAACGATTCCGGCAAATTGTTGACGGCATTGCTGATCTGCTCGAGCCGGGCGGTGAGAGCAGACAGGCCCGGGTCGTCCGAGCGCTTGCGCTGGTCGGCGTCGACGCGGTCTTCGAACGCCGTCCAGCGGCGATCGAAATCGTCCCAGCGGCGGTCGACCTTCTGCACGCTCTCTTCGCGTGCCAGCGTTTCGAGTGCGGCTTTGACCTGTTCGAGCTCGAGGCGCAGCATGTTGACGCTTCTGTCGTCGCTCTTCTCGGCCAGGGTCTGGATGGCGCCCGAAAGACGCTCGAACTCAAGGCCGAGTTCAGCACTGCCCTTGGCCGAAGCACCGGGCCTTGCGCCTGACTGGAAGGCCCGCTCGATGTCCTTGCGCAGCGCTTCGAATTCCCGCTGCAGGCCTGCGGTCATCTGGTGGCGCAATTCCTCGCGCATGCCGCGCAATTCGCCGGCGATCTTGCCGACCATGGCAACGCCATCCTCCTGGCCGCGCACGCGATCGATATCGCGGGCAATGGCCTGGTAATTCTGCTCGAAAGCGGCGGCTCCCTGCATCGGGCTCTTCGGACGCGACGCGGGCTGCGGGTCCTCATACCAGCGCTGCTGGCCAGAGGGCCGGGCGGCGGGGTAGCGCGCATCGGCACCATATTGGCGGGGATCGGGTTGGCGGAGTTCGGGACGTGCCATCGGATCCTCGCGCGTCCGCTCCAGCCGCTGCTCCAGTGTCTCCAGCGACTGGTTCAACTGATCGAGCGTGGTCTGCGGCCTGCGCTGCCTGCCGGCATTGAGTGTATCGAGATAGGACCGCTTGCTGTTCATCGGTGCGTCCGTCTTTCAGAATGGCTGGCTCGCGGCCAGTTCCCCCAGGTCCCTATCGGAACGAAGGCGACCGGCGGCGATGCCGCGGCGGAAGACGAGCTTCCCGGGCTCTCGCCCGCGCTCCGAAAAACCGTGAAAAATTCGATACAGGATAAACACGGGTAGCCGACGCGCCCACATTTCCCCCAACGTGGTAAACAACGCGTTAACCAAACTTAAGAAATCGAAAGGATGTTGGCTGCCGGCCTGACGGTGCGGCATAAAG
This sequence comes from Mesorhizobium sp. M7A.F.Ca.US.007.01.2.1, assembly GCF_003998165.1. NCBI lineage: Bacteria > Pseudomonadati > Pseudomonadota > Alphaproteobacteria > Hyphomicrobiales > Phyllobacteriaceae > Mesorhizobium > Mesorhizobium sp. M7A.F.Ca.US.007.01.2.1. The sequence continues at coordinate 1,970 of NZ_RZQP01000023.1, forward strand.
GGCGGGGCGCAGAACGCCCTTGCGTCATCCTGCGGCAATCGGTATAGAATTGACGTAAACGTAAAAGGCGCATTGAGCGCATGTTTGCGATTTGTTTGTTGAAACCACGACTGGAAGCAGGCCCCCGCTTCCAGTCAGGCGACGCACGGTCCAGGACCGCGACGCCACCAGACGGGGAAAGCCAGTGACCATGAAGCTTATCTCGGCCGGCGAGACCGCGGCCAATACCAATATGTCTGCCGAAGCCGGCGAGGACCTCGTCCGCATCGGCGAGATGGCGAAGAAATATGGAGTGACGCTGCGCACGCTGCGTTTCTACGAAGACAAGGGCCTGCTCAACCCGCAGCGCGACGGTTCGACCCGTCTCTACACGCGCCGCGACAAGGCCCGCCTCAAGCTGATCCTGCTTGGCCGCAAGGTCGGATTCTCGCTGCGCGACGTCAAGCAGATGATGGATCTCTACGATCCCACCGGTTCAAACACCAAGCAGCTCAAGCTTGCGCTGGACAAGTCGGAAAAGCAGCTTGCCCGCCTGCAGAAGCAACGGGCGCTGATCGACGACGCCATCAACGAGCTCAGCGGCTCGATGTCGGCGGTGCGCCAGATGCTGAGCGAGCGTTCGGCGCCGCAGGCGAGCGCCGCCAGCTGAAGCAATTCCGTCAGGAATTGCGCCAGACACCAAGTCGTCTGCTGATTGTCCGAGTTCTGTCTAGCCGCGTGGCCTGCCACGCGGCTTTTCGTTGTCCTGGCCCACTCTTATGGCCTTTCGGCGCTGGCTTGCGCAACGTCGCGCCGCTACGCTCATTGCTCCAGGGGGCGGGGAATCTTGTCGCATCGAGAAAATTGACGTTTACGCAAACGTCAATTTTTGCTATCCCGCTCCCAATATGGGTCCGCATGCCGCCCTGGCTTGTCTTCGGGGCATTCGGACCGGGTTTGCAGGGTGGAGAAAAAGCATGCCGACATACAGGGCTCCGGTTCAGGATACGCTGTTCGTGCTCAACGAGGTTCTGGGTTATCAGCGTTATTCGAACCTTCCCGGATTTGCCGACGCCACGCCCGATGTGCTCGAGGCGATCCTCGCCGAAGGCGCCAAGCTCGCCGAAAACGTCATGCATCCGCTGAACCGTGTCGGCGACATGGAAGGCTGTGTGCGTCACGACGATGGCTCGGTGACCACGCCGAAAGGCTTCAGGGAGGCCTTCGACCAGTACCGCGAGGGCGGCTGGATGGGATTGGCCGCACCCGTCGAGTTCGGCGGCCAGGGCCTGCCCTATGCCGTGCACACCGCCGTCGCCGAATATATGGTCTCGGCCAATATGTCCTTGATGATGTATCCGGGCCTGACGCAGGGCGCGATCGCGGCAATCATCACCCACGGCACCGACGAGCAGAAGGCGACATGGTTGCCGAGGATGATCGAGGGTGCCTGGACCGGCACCATGAACCTGACCGAGCCGCATTGCGGCACGGATCTCGGCCTGTTGCGGACCAAAGCGGTGCCGAACGGCGATGGCACCTATAAGATTTCAGGCCAGAAGATCTTCATCTCGGCCGGCGAACACGACATGTCGGACAACATCGTCCATCTGGTGCTGGCCCGCATCGAGGGTGCGCCGGAAGGCGTCAAGGGCATCTCGCTGTTCATCGTGCCGAAGCTCAAGCTCGACCCGTCGGGCAATCCGGGCAACAGGAACACCGTCTCCTGCGGCTCGATCGAGGAGAAGATGGGCATCCACGGCAATTCGACCTGCGTCATGAACTATGACGAGGCTGAGGGCACGCTGCTCGGCGAGCCCAATGGCGGCCTGAAGGCGATGTTCACGATGATGAACGAGGCGCGCCTCGGTGTCGGCCTGCAGGGGTTGTCGCTGTCGGAGATCGCCTATCAGAACGCTGTCGGCTACGCCAAGGACCGTTTGCAGGGCCGCTCATTGTCTGGACCGAAGGCGCCGGACAAGAAGGCCGATCCGATCATCGTCCATCCCGACATCCGCCGCAGCCTGATGACCATGAAAGCCTTCAACGAGGCCGGCCGCGCGCTGGCGCTGTGGACGGCGATCAAGTCCGACATCGCCCACCGCTCCGGCGACGACAAGGATCGCCAGGCCGCCGACGACTACACCGGCCTGATGACACCGGTGGTCAAGGGCGTGCTCACCGACAAAGGGTTCGACCACGCCGTCATGGCGCAGCAGGTGTTCGGCGGTCACGGTTATATCGAAGAGCACGGCATGAGCCAGTTCGTGCGCGATGCCCGCATCGCCATGATCTATGAAGGCGCCAATGGCATCCAGGCGCTCGACCTCGTCGGCCGCAAGCTTGGTTTGCATGGCGGCCGCGCCGTGCAGGCCTTCTTCAAGGAGGTCGGCGAATTCTGCGAGGAGAACCGCGCTAACGAGAAGATGGCGCCGTTCACCAAGGCGTTGAAGAAAGGTCTCAACGATTTGCAGGCTGCGACCATGTGGCTGGTGCAGAACGGCATGGCCAAGCCCGATAATGCGGGTGCCGCCTCGACCGACTACATGCATCTCTTCGGCCTGGTCGCTCTGGGCTATATGTGGGCGCAGATGGCCAAGGTGGCACTTGGCAAGACGGACGCCAATGGCGCGCAATCCTTCTACGACAACAAGATCGTGACGGGGCGCTTCTTCATGGAGCGGATCATGCCGGAGACATCGGCGCATCTCGCCCGCATTTCGAGCGGCGCTGACACATTGATGGCACTGCCGGCGGAAGCGTTCTAAGCTCGACCTCACTGGCCTTTCTGTCTGTCGATACGCGGAGGAAATCGTGGCGACAAATCCCGCCGAAGTGCTCTCTTTGCCGAAGCCCGCCTGGGCGGCGGACGAGGTCGGCATGCTCTACGACATGGCGCATCGCTTCATGTCGGAGGAGATCGCGCCGCGCTACGACGAGTTCGAGAAGAACGAGATGGTCGATCGCGAAAGCTGGCTGAAGGCAGGTTCCGCCGGCCTGCTCTGCGCTTCTATGCCGGAGGAATATGGCGGCTCCGGCGGCACCTTCGCGCATGAGAGCGCCATCATCGAGGCCATTGGCCATGTCGGCGTCGACGGGTTCGGCATCGGCCTGCACAATTCGATCGTCGCCCCTTATATCCTCCACTACGGCTCCGAGGATCAGAAAAAGAAATGGCTGCCGAAGCTGGCGACCGGCGAGCTGATCGGCGCCATCGCCATGACCGAGCCCGGCGCCGGTTCCGATCTGCAGGGCGTCAAGACGCGAGCGCAGAAGGATGGCAACCAATACAAGATCAATGGTTCCAAGACCTTCATCACCAACGGCCAGCTTGCGAACTTCATCATCGTCGTCACCAAGACCGATCCGGAGAAGGGGGCCAAGGGAACCTCGCTGATCGTCGTCGAGACCGACGAGGTGGAAGGTTTCCAGCGCGGCCGTAACCTCGACAAGATCGGGCTCAAGGCCAACGACACGTCGGAGCTGTTCTTCAACGACATGCGCGTGCCGACCTCCAACCTGCTCGGCCACGAGGAAGGTCAGGGCTTCGTCCAGTTGATGCAGCAACTGCCGCAGGAGCGGCTGCAGATCGGCACGGGCGCCATCGCCATGATCGAGCGGGCGCTGGCGCTGACCATCGACTACGTCAAGGAGCGCAAGGCGTTCGGCAAGGCGATCATCGATTTCCAGAACACCCAGTTCAAGCTGGCCGAACTCAAGACCGAGGCCACCATCGGCCGCGTCTTCTACAATGATTGCGTCGCCCGCCACATCGCGGGCGGTCTCGATCCCGTGACAGCGTCGATGGCCAAGTACTGGCTCAGCGACCTGCAGGGAAAAGTCGTCGACGAATGCCTTCAACTGCATGGCGGCTATGGCTACATGAATGAATACCCGATCGCCCGCATGTTCCGCGACGCCCGCGTCCAGCGCATCTACGGCGGCACCAACGAGATCATGAAATTGCTGATCGGACGCTCTCTCTGAAGGCGACATCAGGCAAACCCAAGGAGCAAGCAAATGGCTGAAGCTTATGTCTATGACGCCGTGCGCACACCGCGCGGCAAGGGCAAGAAAGACGGATCGCTGCACGAGGTGCCGGCGGTGCGGCTTGCCGCCAAGACGCTCGAGGCGCTGCGCGACCGCAATGGGCTGGACACTGCAAACGTCGACGACATCATCTTCGGCTGCGTCGATCCGGTCGGCGAGGCGGGTTCGGTCATTCCGCGCGCCGCCGCCTTCGAGGCCGGCTACGACACCAAGGCGCCCGGCATGCAGATCTCACGCTTCTGCGCTTCCGGGCTCGACGCCATCAATTTCGGTGCCGCCAAGATCGCGCAGGGAGCGGACGAGATCGTCATTGCCGGCGGTGTCGAATCGATGTCGCGCGTCGGCATGGGCGCCTCGGGCGGTGCCTGGTTCATGGATCCTTCGGTCGGCCTGCCCGGCTGGTTCGTGCCGCAAGGCATCTCGGCCGACCTGATCGCCACCAAATACGGCTTCAGAAGAGACGACGTCGACGCCTATGCGGTCGAGAGCCAGAAGCGCGCCGCCAAATCCTGGGCGGATGGCCGCTTCAAGAAATCCGTAATCCCGATCAAGGACCAGAACGGCCTGACCATCCTCGACCATGACGAGCATATGCGCCCGTCGACCGACATGCAGTCGCTGGCCTCGCTCAACCCGTCCTTCGTCATGCCCGGCGAAATGGGCGGCTTCGATGCGGTCGCGGTGCAGAAGCATCCCGAAGTGGAAGAGGTCAACCACGTCCATCATGCCGGCAATTCGTCCGGCATCGTCGATGGTGCGGCGGCCGTGCTGCTCGGTTCGAAGAAGGCCGGCAAGGCGATGGGGCTGAAGCCCCGCGCGCGTATCCGCACCTTCGCCAACATCGGCTCCGAGCCTGTGCTGATGCTGACCGGTCCGGTCGACGTCACCGAGAAGCTGTTGAAGCGCGCCAAGATGAAGCTCTCGGACATCGACCTGTTCGAGCTCAACGAAGCCTTCGCTTCGGTGGTGCTGCGCTACATGCAGGCTTTCGACATTCCGCATGACAAGATCAACGTCAATGGCGGTGCCATCGCCATGGGTCATCCGCTCGGCGCCACCGGCGCGATGATCTTCGGCACGGTGCTGGACGAACTCGAGCGGCGCGATCTCAACACCGCTCTGGTGACGCTGTGCATCGGCGCCGGCATGGGCACCGCAACCATCATCGAACGCGTCTGACGGGGAGAGAAACGATGAGCTACACCAATTTCGCCCTCGACACCGACGCCGACGGCATTGCGCTGGTCACCTGGGACATGCCCGGCCGTTCGATGAACGTCTTCACCGAAGAGGCGATGCGGGAATTGAACGCCATTGTCGACAAGGTGGCTGGTGACGCCGCCATCAAGGGCGCCGTGATCACCTCCGGCAAGGATACCTTCTCCGGCGGTGCAGATATCTCTTTGCTGCAGAAGATGCTGACGACCTTCGCCGCGGAAAAGGGCAAGGACGCCGAAAAGGCGACCAAGGCGCTGTTCGACAATGCCGGCATGATGACCGGCCTGTTCCGCAAGCTGGAAACTTGCGGAAAGCCGTGGGTGTCGGCGATCAACGGCACCTGCATGGGCGGCGCCTTCGAATTGTCGCTCGCCTGCCACGGCCGTGTCGCCGCCGATAGCGACAAGGTGAAGATGGCGCTTCCCGAGGTGAAGATCGGCATCTTCCCGGGCGCCGGCGGCACCCAGCGCGTGCCGCGGCTGACCGATCAGCAGCAGGCGTTGCAGATGCTGACCTCCGGCCAGACGCTGTCGCCGCAGAAGGCCAAGTCGATGGGCCTGATCCATGAGATCGCCGAGCCGGCCAGGTTGGTCGAGACCGCCAAGGCGATGATCAGGAATGGGCTGAAGCCGGTGGCGCCATGGGACGAGAAAGGTTTCAAGCTGCCAGGCGGCCAGATCTATTCGCCGGCCGGTTTCAATCTGTGGCCGCCGGCGATCGCCATCCTGCGCCGCGAGACTTATGGTAACTATCCGGCCGCCGCCGCGATCCTCAAATGCGTCTATGAAGGCCTGCTGGTGCCGTTCGACACCGCCTTGCGCATCGAGCAGCGCTATTTCACCGAGATCATGCAGACCAGGGAAGCGGCGGCGATGATCCGCTCGCTGTTTGTGTCGCTGCAGGAACTGAACAAGGGCGCCCGCCGCCCGGCCGGCGTGCCCGAAACCAAGTTCAAGAAGATCGGCATTCTCGGCGCCGGCTTCATGGGCGCCGGCATCGCCTATGTCACCGCCAAGGCCGGCATCCCGGTGGTGCTGCTCGACCGTGATCTGGAGTCGGCCGCCAAGGGCAAGGCGCATTCCGACAGCCTGGTCTCGGATCAGGTCAAGAAGGGCCGCGCCAAGCCGGAGGACAAGGACAAACTGCTGTCGCTGATCACGCCGACGGCGGACTACGCCGACCTTGCCGGCTGCGATCTGGTGGTCGAGGCGGTGTTCGAGGATTCGGGCGTCAAGAAGAGCGCCACCGAACAGGCGGAAGCCGTGTTGAAGCCATCGGCGATCTTCGCGTCGAACACCTCCACCATCCCGATCTCGTCGCTGGCCAAGAATTCGGCGCGGCCGAAGAATTTCATCGGCATCCATTTCTTCTCGCCGGTCGACAAGATGATGCTGGTCGAGATCATTTTGGGCAAGAAGACCGGCGACAAGGCGCTGGCCACCGCGATCGACTTCGTTCGCGCCATCAAGAAGACGCCGATCGTCGTCAACGACACGCGCGGCTTCTACGTCAACCGCTGCGTGCTGCGCTACATGTCGGAAGCCTACAAGATGCTGATCGAAGGTGTGCCCGCGCCGATGATCGAGAACGCGGCGGAGGCAGCCGGCATGCCGGTCGGCCCCCTGGCACTGACCGACGAAACGGCCATCGACCTTGCCCAGAAGATCATGAAGCAGACCATCAGGGATTTGGGCGACAAGGCGGTCGATCCCAAGCAGATGGCGCTGATCAACACCATGGTCGACGATCACGGCCGCTTCGGCCGCAAGAATGGCAAGGGTTTTTACGATTATCCGGCAAAGCCCGCCAAGAAGAAGCTGTGGCCGGGCCTCAAGGCGCTCTATCCGCAGCTTGCGCCCGAGAAGGTCGATTATGAGGAGCTGCAGCAGCGGCTTCTGGTCACCATCGCGCTGGAAGCGGCACGGGTGATGGAAGAAGGCATCGTCACCGACCCGCGCGAGGCCGATGTCGGCTCGATCCTCGCCTTCGGCTTCGCGCCCTATACCGGCGGTGCGCTGTCCTACATCGACGGCATCGGCGCCAAGGCGTTCGTCAAGATCGCCAGAAACCTGCAGAAGAAATACGGCGCCGAGTTCAAGGCGCCCAAGCTGCTGCTCGACATGGCCGAGAAGGGTGAGAGATTCTATCAGCGCTTCGATCCCTATGCGAAAGGCGAGACCAGGAAAGCGGCGTGAGTAAGCCTTGCACTGTGGACAAGATGGCGGTCCGGGGTTAGAACAGGGAAGGTATTTTTTCCTGTTCAAAGGAGAGCGACACATGCTCTCGCATGACCGTGTCTGGGCTGCCATTGATGCTCTTGCCGAGCGCTATTCGCTTTCGGCCTCGGGGCTGGCCAAGCGTGCGGGGCTCGATTCCACCGCCTTCAACAAGTCGAAGCGCCTGTCGTCGGATGGCCGGCCGCGCTGGCCCTCGACCGAATCACTGGCAAAGATCATGGAGGCAACGGGCGCCTCCCTCGACGAATTCACCGGTTTGATTGAAGGTCGGGCCGGGGCCAGCCATGCGGCTTCGGTCGCCCGCCGAAGCTCCGTGCCGCTGCTCGGCTTTGCCCAGGCCGGCGCCGGCGGCTTCTTCGACGATGCCGGCTTTCCAGCCGGGCAGGGCTGGGATCTGATCGAACTGCCGACGCAATCGACCGAGAGTTCCTATGCTTTGCAGGTGCAGGGCGATTCCATGCTGCCGCTCTACCGCAATGGCGACGTCCTCATCGTCGAACCGGGCGCCGTTACCCGCAAGGGCGATCGCGTCGTCGTCAAGACCACATCAGGCGAAGTGATGGCCAAGGTGCTCGAGCGCCAGACCGTCAGGTCGATTGCGCTGGTCTCGCTCAATCCCGATCATCCCGACCGCGATATTCCCATGCGCGATGTCGAATGGGTGGCGCGGATTGTCTGGGCAAGCCAATAGGTTAAGCTGGTGCGGCTTCTCCATCACGCGCTGGCGGTTCTGATGGTCCCTGTGATGGCAGCCATCGTCGTCACTGGCGGTCGCACTCTGAAAGGTAGTGAAAGCGTCATCACCGTGGACCAGCTTGATCCGGGCGCCGATGCGATGGCGCAGCAGGCTGCCGGGACGCTGCCCGAGGAGCCGGCTACATCGGCCATTGCAGCTCCGCAGCCGCCGAAGCCGGCGACGCATTCGAGGGCGATCGATCCCGAAATCGTCGCGCCGCCGGAACTGCCCGCCGACGGGCTTGAACGGATCGAGCCGCGCGAGCCGCTGAGCAAACTCGCGCTGGCCGTGCCGCCCAAGCCGAAAATGCCTGACGACTGGAACGGCACAAAGCTGTTCCAGCCGGTTGCGCCGGCCGCCGGCTTGATCGAGGCGAAGGGCTACTCGGTCGCGGTTTCCGGCATCGACATCGTCAGGCAGGACGAGATTTGCAGCGAGGACGGCAAGTCCTGGCCGTGCGGTGTCCGGGCGAGGACAGCGTTCCGCGCCTTCCTGCGCGGCCGCGCGGTGGTCTGCACGGTGCCGCCGCAGGGCGGCCGCGACCTGATCGCAGCCGAGTGCCGGATCGGCAAGCAGGATGTCGGTCAGTGGCTGGTCGAAAATGGCTGGGCGCGCGCCGCCAAGGGCGGCCCCTATGTCGAGGCCGGCGACAAGGCGCGCACGGGCAGGAAGGGCATTTTCGGATCGGCGCCTGATCTGTCCGGCATGCCGGCGATGCCGGCCGCGCCAGGCCCGGCACCTCAGGCGCCGGGTTCGATCCTGGAAGAGGTCGACGGCGTGCTCAAGCCAGCTGACCAGCCAGCGCCCGCTCAATGAGCGCACGCGTCTCGGCAACGCCGTAGAGTGCTGCGAACGAGCCGAAGCGCGGGCCGCGCTCCTGGCCGATCAGCACCTGGTAGATCATCTGGAAGAAGGCGCCCGATACGCCGGGGCCGCCTTCCGGGCTCTGCTTGGAATGATCCTGATAGCGCTCGATCCTGCGTGCGACGTTGAGCGAGGCGTTCTGGATCGCTTCGCCGCTGGCGTCCGCCGGCAGCGCGCCAAGTGCTTCGTCGAGCGCTGCCAGCGCTTCGCGCTCGACCTCGTCGGCGGGCCGGAAGGTTTTCGTCGGCTTCACGAAATCGTCGAAATAGCGGATCGCATGGCCGACCAGCCGGTCGAGCTCTGGATGCGTCGCCGGCGTCACGCCTTGCGTATGACGTGAAATGAATCCCCACAGCACATCCTTGTTCTGCGCGTTGGAAGCGCTGACCAGATTGAGCAGCAGAGAGAACGGCACCGGCATGTCGATCGCGGGCGGGTTGCCGTCATGCATATGCCAGACCGGGTTGCCCAGCCGCTCCTTCCAGTCCTGGCGGGGATAGGCGGCGAGGAACGTGTAGTATTCATCCACGGCCCGCGGGATGACGTCGAAATACAGCTTCTTGGCCTGCCGCGGCCGTTGGTACATGTAGAGCCCGAGGCTTTCGGTCGGCGCATAGGTCAGCCACTCGTCGATGGTCAGCCCGTTGCCCTTCGACTTCGAGATCTTCTGGCCATTCTCGTCGAGGAACAGTTCGTAGACGAAATGCTCCGGCGCCCGTCCGCCCAGAATGTTGCAGATACGGTCGTAGACCACCGCATTGGTCTGGTGGTCCTTGCCGAACATTTCGAAATCGACGCCAAGCGCTGCCCAGCGCATGCCGAAATCCGGCTTCCACTGCAGCTTCACGCGGCCGCCGGTGATCGAAAGCGTGGTCTCGGTGCCCTCGTCGTCGAAGGTGATGGTGCCGGCTTTGGCGTCGACATGCTTCATGGGCACGTAAAGCACGCGGCCGCTCTTCGGCGAGATCGGCAGGAACGGGCTGTAGGTCGCCTGCCGCTCGGGCCCGAGCGTCGGCAGCATCACCGCCATGATCTGCTCATAGCGCTCGGCAGCGCGCTTGAGCATCGCGTCGAAACGGCCGGCCTTGTAGTATTGCGTCGCGCTGGCGAACTCGTAGTCGAAGCCGAACGTGTCGAGGAAGCGGCAGAGCATCGCATTGTTGTGGTCGGCGAAGCTCGCATAGTCGCCGCCGAAGGGGTTGGGGACCGACGATAGCGGCTTGTGCAGATGCGGCTCGAGTGCGGCGCGGTCCGGCACGCTGTCGGGTATCTTGCGCATGCCGTCCATATCGTCGGAAAAGCACAGCAGCTTGGTCGCGACCTTGTCCTGCGTCAGGACACGGAAGGCATGGCGCACCATCGAGGTGCGCGCCACCTCGCCGAACGTGCCGATATGCGGCAGGCCGGACGGCCCGTAGCCGGTCTCGAACAGGACTGTTTGCGGAAAGTCGGCGCCTTTGTAGCGCTCGATGATCTTTTTGGCTTCCTCGAACGGCCACGCCTTGCTTTCGGTCGCGGCCGCCAGCAGCTCGGGGTTGAGATCGATGATGTTTGATCCCGCCATGTCACAGTTTTCCAAATCATCTGCCGGCCCGAAGGCGGGCCGCAGCAAGGGTTTTTCAACCGGTCTCTAGGCGTGCAGCGCCGGAGCGTCAACGCGTGCGGCGCTTTTTCCTTGCGGTGCAGAACGGGCGTTCCTAACTTCGAGGCCCGGTTCAAGGAGAAAAAATTGCCGACACCTCATGAAGCCCTGATCTATCTGATGGTCATCACCTCGGCCTCCGACCGCGACATGACCGATGTTGAACTGGCGCGGATCGGCGAGGTCGTCCGCTCCTGGCCGGTGTTCGAGGACTTCAACCACGACAGGCTGGTCGGCGTCGCCCAGGACTGCCAGAAGCGCCTGCACGAAAAGGATGGGCTGGAGGGCGTGCTGGCCGAAGTCGCCGAGGTCTTGCCCGAGCGGCTGCGCGACACCGCCTATGCCGCCGCCTTCGAGGTTGCCGCCGTCGACCTCGAAATGCGCATGGAAGAGGTGCGGGTGCTGCAGCTGATCCGGCGTCAGCTCGATCTCGACACGCTGACGGTTGCTGCCATCGGCCGCGCGGCCAAGGCGCGGCTGCGTACCCTGACCTGAAAGTCCTTGGCTTTAGAAAAAACTGACGGGGAAATAGCGCAGATAAAATTCGGCGAACGTGCCTTTCATTGAAATTTCCTGCAGCGCGTAGTCGATCGCTGCGGCCAGCGCCGGATTGTCCGCCTTGGTGGCGATGGCCATGCCAGTGCCCAGATATTCGGGCGCCAGATAGGGCCCGCCGGCAAAGCGGCAGCAGCCCGCCGCGTCCGAGCCGCCCAGCCAGAAAGCCAGGCGCATGCCGTCGCCGAAGGCGGCGTCGACCTTGCCGGCCTTGAGATCGGCATACAGTTCTTCCGGCCTGTCGAAAGGGACGACCTGGACCGTGTTGAAATAGTCGCGCAGCATGCGCTCATGCGCCGAGCCTGATATCACGCCGACACGCTTGCCGTGCAGTTTGTCAAAGACGGGCTCGGTCAGCGCCTTGCCCTTCGGCATGATGAAGCGCGCCGGAAACTGCAGATAGGAGCGTGAGAAGGCGTAGGTCGCGCGCGATTCCGGTGTGGCGGCGATGCCGGCGATGATCGCCTCGCCTTCGCCTTTCCGCAGTGCGCCTTCCAGCTCGGCCCAGGGCAGGGCCTGGATCTGGCATTTTTCGACAATGCCAAGCTCGGCGCAGATCGCGCGTGCCAGATCGATGTGGAAGCCGGACAGCTTTCCCGCACCGTCGAGGAAGTTGAAAGGCGGGAAGTCCGTGGTGGTGAGGAATCTCAGCCGGGGCAGCTTCGAAAGGTCTGGCTTGGGCAGCCGCTCCTTGGCATCCCACAGCACCGGAACCTGAGGCGCCGCGGCGCGCGCACCGTCGGCGAACGACAGCAACCCGATCAGCATCGCAAAGGCGAAGGACCTCCACCGGAACGCCAAGATAAAACTCCGCCACAGTCGTGCTCGCACCGGTTTTGGTACGAAAATGGTACAGGCACAATGGTTTTTGATTTCAACACGCCGATTTCAGGATATGATTTAGCCGGTTTGCAAATCAGCTTCGGTCGCCTCGATGAGAGGGAGCCACAAAATAAGTATGCGATTTGCAATCCGTGGTCGGTGGCGAAGTGTAGATCAGGCACGCATCATTGGCCGCAATGCACAAGGCAACATGGGGTTGATGTTGCGATGGGTCAGTTCGATCGCACGCTGGAATACATAGACCAACTGCAGCACGCCGCAACGGCGGCGGCGGTCTGCGAAAGGCTGCTGGGCATAACATCGGATTTCGGTCTCACCGCACTGATGGCGGGAACCGTCCCGCAGCCAGGCACGCCGGCCGGCCAGCAAAAGCAGCATGTGCTTCTCTGCGATTGGCCTGGCGAGTGGCTGGAGCGCTATGTCGCGCGCAACTATGTCGATCATGACCCGGTCGTCAGCCATATGAAACAGTTGCAGGCGCCCTTCCAGTGGCACGAAGCGTCCCAAGGCATCCGCATAGACAAGAGCAGCGGCGAGGTGATGGGCGATGCCGGCGCCTTCAAACTGCGCGATGGGTTGGCCTTTCCGCTGATCACGCTCGACGGCCAGATCGTCATGGTGTCGCTGGGCGGCGAGGCCGTGGAATTGTCCGCCGCCGAATTCGGCCAGGTGTCGCTGGTCTCGACCTACGCGGTTGGCCGCGCCATGCAACTCCACACCATGGCGAACAAGACCATCGATCATATCGTGCTGACGCCGCGCGAGCGCGAATGCCTGCAATGGGCCGCCGTCGGCAAGTCCGAATGGGAGATTTCGCAAATCCTCGGCATTTCCGAACACACCTCGGAGAAACATCTTCTTAACGCCAAAAGCAAACTAGGTGCCGTCAACAGGGTGCAGGCCGTCGCGGAAGCGATACGGCGCGGCTACATTAGTTAGGTCGGCCGTGCCGACCTGAAATCCTTGCCTACGCGATCACGCAATTTTCTCATCAAAGCACGGCCGTATCTTCCTCTGAACGCAGGAGACGGCGGAATGCTTTTTTCCCTTACAACCCAGGAATTGATGGAACGTCCCGACCTTTGGGAGGCCGTCCATCGTTTGCGCTACAAGATATTCGTCGAGGAGATGGGGTGGGATGACCTCAGGCGCCCCGATGGGCTCGAACTCGACCAGTTCGATCACGACGAGGCGGTCCATCAGATCGTCATCAGGGGCGGTGAAGTGGCGGGTTATCAGAGGATGTTGCCGACGACGCGGCCACATCTGCTGACCGAGGTCTTGACCGATCTTTCCGAAGGAACGCCGCCGTCGGGTCCAAACATCTGGGAATTGACCCGCTATGCGGTGGCTCCCGGTTTTCGCGATGGTCGTCGCGGCGTTTCGACCGTCGGCACCGAACTGATTGCCGGTTTCGTCGAGTGGGGGCTGAAGCGCGGCGTCGACAAGGTGATCATCGAGTTCGAGCCGATGTGGGTGCTGCGCGCCTTGCAACTGCATTTCCTGGCGACCCCGCTTGGCTATCAGCGCACCTATGGCAACCAGCAGGTGGTCGCCACCTTGCTGACCTTCAACGAGCACACACTCGATGTGGTGCGGTCGCGCCGCAATCATTTTGCTCCCGTGCTGGCCAGGGGATATCCCGACATGCTCGGGCAAAGGCGTGCGTCATGAGATCGGAGACAGTCATGAGCACACATCCGCAACCTGAACTTCGCAACCACACGCTGGTGGTCACCGTGTCGTCGAGTGACGGCCGGCCGGTGCTGGACAGGAGGGCCTATGAAAGCCTGGCAAGGACCTTCCATGAAGCAGCCGACAATGAGGAGGTTCGCGTCGTCGTCTTGCGCGGCCTGGCAGGCTGTTTCTGTCTGGGCGGCGACTTCTCCGAATTCCTCGACGCCACCAAGCACCAGAAACTGATCGCCGCCGTCACCGACCTGTTCCGCACGCTGGCGACGTTTCCAAAGCCCATCCTTGCCTGCGTCGATGGCGATGCCGTCGGTGTCGGCTGCACCATCCTGTTCCATTGCGACATGGTGATCGCGTCCGATGAGAGCACGTTCAGGGTGCCGTTCGTCGATTTCGGCCTGGTGCCGGATGCGGCGACCAGCATCCTGGCGCCGCAGAAGCTCGGCTACGCCGGTGCCTTCCGCTTCTTCTGCCTCGGCGACACGCTTCGCGCCGAAGATGCCAGGGCGCTCGGCCTGGTCGCGGAGATCGTGCCGGGAGGCACCGTCGAGGAGGCGGCCCTTGGTCGGGCAAGACAGCTCGTCAAGAAGCCGGTCGCCGCCCTGCTGCAGACGCGCGGCCTGCTGAAGGGGAACACCGAGGCCCTCTGCGACCGCATCGATCAGGAGATCTCGCTTTTCCAGCAGGCGCTGCAGGATGATACGACGCTGCGGCGATTGCAGCGTATCGCCAGGCTGGCGGCTTAAGCATCATGATTGCGTCGCGCGGTTCCTTGCCGCGCGACGCAAAAAAGCGTCAATCCTGTTTTCCCAGGAATGACGGCCCTTCGCCGATGATCTTCTTGTCTTCCTTGCCGATGATTTCGAGATCGCGCCCCTCATAGGGCAGAGACGACAGGATGCGCCGCATGACCGCCAGCCGCGCGCGCCGTTTGTCATTGGCCCGTACGATGATCCACGGCGCGAATTCCTTGTGGGTGCGCTCGAACATTGTGTCGCGCACCTTGGTGTAGTCGTCCCACTTGGTGATGCCTGCAACGTCGATGGGCGAAAACTTCCAGCTCTTCAGCGGGCTGTAGCGGCGGTCGTGGAAGCGCTCGAGCTGCGTTTCCCGGCCGATGTTCAGCCAGAATTTGAAGAAGTGAATCCCCTCGTTGGAGATCATCCGCTCGAAATGCGGCGTCTCGTCGAGAAACTGCTCGTGCTGCTGCGGCGTGCAGAAACCCATCACCGGCTCGACGCCGGCGCGATTGTACCAGGAGCGGTCGAAGGTGACGAATTCGCCTGAAGTCGGGAAATGGTCGACATAGCGCTGGTAGTACCATTGCCCCAGTTCGGTCGGGGTCGGTTTGGTCAGCGCCACGTTGCGTGCGGTGCGCGGATTGAGGTACTGGCGCACCACGAAGATCGTGCCGCCCTTGCCGGCGGCGTCGCGGCCCTCGAACAGCGCCATCACCCGTTTGCCGGTCGACTGCAGCCAGGCCTGCGCCTTGACCAACTCGATCTGCAGCTTCTCGAGCGTTTCGTCATACTCATCGCTTTTCATCTTCTTGTCGTAGGGATAGCCGCCGGCAGTCAGCTTGTTGTCCTCGACCCAGTCGGGAAGCACGGGGTTTTCGATATCGAACTCCCGCTCCTTGCCGCCGATCCTGATCTTCAGCGGCCCCGAAGTTGGCGCGGCGGGACTTTCCTTGGCTTTTTTCATCGAGACGAACCCTTTCCAGCTTCGGGACTCATGCTATGGGGAGCCTCCGGAACGGTCTAGTGGAAGTTTTTCCGCCACCGTGGACCGGGTGCGAAGGCATGGGGTGCGGGCCCGCGGGCAGATGGCTGACCTGGACACAGAGCAGAGAGGCATCGCGCAAACCATGGCCGCACGGCTGTGGAACAGCCGCTGGCTGCTTGCGGCCGGCGTCGTCGCGGTCGTCGCCGTTTATGCCTTGGCCGGGATTTCAGCCTATATCGTCCTCGCGGCGCTGCTGTTGCTATTTGCAGCGGCAATACTGCCGGCCGGCGGCGCGCGCCAATCCACCGGCAGCGGCGCTGCCATCGAGGCCATCGGCCTGCAGCGGCTCTCGGGTGAATATCTGGCCGCCGCCGTCGCCGATCCGCTCATCATCTTCGACCGGGCTGCCACCATCGTCCATGCCAACGCCGCCGCCTTCGCCGCTTTCGGCGGCATCGCGCCAGGCATGTCGCTGTCGCTGAAATTCCGGGCGCCGGAAATGCAGGCTCTGCTGGATGGCGTGCTATCGGGCGATGTCGCCTCCGATGTCGTCGACTACATGGAGAAGCTGCCGGTCGAACGGGCTTACCGGGTGAGCGTGTCCTCGGTCGGTCATGCCACCGATCTCTATGTGCTGGTGTTCAAGGACCAGAGCGAAACGCGCAGGATCGACCGCATGCGCGCCGACTTCATCGCCAATGCCAGCCACGAACTGCGCACCCCGCTTGCTTCCATCGCCGGCTTTATCGAAACGCTGCGCGGACCAGCCCGCAACGACGCGGCGGCGCGCGACCAGTTTCTGCAGATCATGCAGAGCCAGACCGGCCGCATGGCGCGTCTGATCGACGATTTGTTGTCGCTGTCGCGGCTCGAGATGAAACCCTATCTGAAGCCGGGAACCGAGGTGGACCTGCGTCAGACCGTCGACAGCGTCATCGACTCGCTCGGACCGCTGGCCAGCGAAAACGCCGTTGCCATCGAGCGGCGCTACGCCGATGGACCGCTTCATGTGCCTGGCGATCGCGATGAGCTTTTCCAGGTTTTCGAGAACCTCCTGGAAAACGCCTGCAAATATGGGCAGTCGGGTGGGCGCGTGGTTGTATCCATAGCGCATAGCGAGGCCGGATCAGAGCCGGGCATCGACGTCACGATCAGGGACTTTGGCCCTGGCATTCCCGAGGAGCACATTCCGCGCATTACCGAGCGCTTCTACCGCGTCGATGTCGAGACCAGCCGGACCCAGAAAGGCACCGGCCTCGGCCTGTCGATCGTCAAGCATATCCTGACGCGCCACAACGCCCGGCTTTCGATCAAGTCCGAAGTCGGCAACGGCGCGGCATTCTCGGTTCATTTGCCGGCGCACTGATATCGCCCTAATTCAAGGGCACTGTTTCTTTTTTCTGTCATCCGGCTAGCGTATCAGCGGGGATTCGAGGAAACGACTCAAAATCAAAACACCCCGTGGGAAGGCATTTGCCATGCAGTCCGTGCACATCGTCAGCGCTTATGACGAGGAGTTGAAATATCTGTCGAAGCGCATCGCCGCGATGGGTGGCCATGCCGAGCGCATGGTCGAACAGGCGGTCACCGCTCTCGTCAATGCCGACCCGGGCCTTGCCCAGAAGGTCATCCGCGACGATACCGTACTGGACGAGGGCCAGCGCGAAATCGACGACAAGGCGATCATCATCATTGCCAAGCGTCAGCCGATGGCGGCGGATTTGCGCGAGATCGTCGGGACCATCCGCATCTCCGCCGACCTCGAACGGGTTGGCGATCTCGCCAAGAACGTTGCCAAGCGGGTGGTCGCCGTCACCGACGGACGCCAGCCGACCAGCCTGTTCCGCGGCCTCGAGGCTCTGTCCAACCTGGCATTGACCCAGCTCAAGGAAGTGCTCGACGTCTACGCGTCCCGTTCGGTGGAGAAAATCGGCTTCGTGCGCGATCGTGACGACCAGATCGACGCCATGTACACATCGCTGTTTCGCGAATTGCTGACCTACATGATGGAAGATCCGCGCAACATCACGCCCTGCACGCATCTGCTGTTTTGCGCCAAGAACATCGAGCGTATCGGTGATCACGCCACCAACATAGCCGAGACCATCTACTACATCGTCACCGGTGATCAGTTGCCGGCTGAGCGGCCCAAGGGCGACAAGACCGACAAAATCAGCCTTTCCGAGACGCAGCCGGTGAAGTGAACGCCGCCTCTCGAACCGTCACCCGATTTACGATAAGCTTTCCGGGCTTTGCCTCTATCCTCGTCCGTGGATTTGCTCCGGGAGGTCGTGATGGAAAATGTTCGGAACCTGACCCCGGCGCCTGCGCCGATATCCGGCATTATCGCTTGCGGCGTTTACACCGCGGGGCGCCGCATCGCCGACATTCCCATCGAGGAAGCCGGCGAATGGGCAAAAAAATCCGGTCACGTCGTCTGGATCGGCCTGTTGGAGCCCGACCGTAACCTGTTGCTGCGCGTCCAGGCGCAGTTTCACCTGCATGAGCTGGCGATCGAGGATGCCGAGCACCCGCACCAGCGGCCGAAGATCGAGCAATATGGCGACGCCTTGTTCATCGTCGCCCGCACCGCGCAGCTGATCGAGGGCCGGGTCACCTTCGGCGAGACCCATTTGTTCGTCGGCTCAGGCTACATAGTCAGCGTCAGGCACGGTCCCTCGACGTCCTATGCCGCCGTTCGTCAGCACTGGGAAAGCTGCCCGCACTCGCTGGCCAAGGGCGAGGATTTCGTCCTCTATGCCATCCTCGATTTCATCGTCGACAATTACATGCCGGTGCTCGAGCAGATCGAGGACGAGGTCGAGGCGATCGAGGACAAGGTTCTGCTGAAGCCGATGACCGCTCCCGACATAGAGCGGCTCTATATGCTGCGCCGCGATCTCCTGCGCCTGCGCAATGCCGCGCTTCCGCTGGTCGAAGTCTGCCGAAGGCTGACCAGCGCCGAGCTGCCGCAGATCCACACCGCCATGCATCCGCTGTTCCGCGACGTCACCGATCACATCCGCACCGTTCAGGAGAAGATCGACAGCCTGCGCGAGGTGCTGGCATTTGCTTTCGAGGCGAGCTTGCTGGTCGGCCAGAGTCAGGAAACGGCCAACACCAAGAAGCTCGCCTCCTGGGCCGCAATCCTGGCGGTGCCGACGGCGCTCGCCGGCATTTACGGCATGAACTTCAGCGACATGCCGGAACTGAAGATGGAATACGGCTATCCGGTGGTTCTGGCCACGATCGCGCTGATCTGCGCGTTTCTGTATTGGCGGTTCAGGAAGAATGGCTGGTTGTGAAGTAGGGCAGTAGGGCAGTAGGGCAGTAGGGCAGTAGGGCAGTAGGGCAGTAGGGCAGTAGGGCAGTAGGGCAGTAGGGTGGCATTTCGTGAGCGCGACTTTCCGCGCACATACTGCCCTACTGCCTTACTCCCCTATTCCCTTATCTACCTGCTCCGCCGCCGCTCCGATGCCGGCTGGAATGCCACGCGGGCGTGGTACTTGCAGTAGGGACCGGTTTCGGCGGCATCGTTGCCGCAGAAATGGAAGTCCTCTGAAAGCGGATCGCCGTTCGGCCATTTGCAGGTCCGCTCGGTCAGCTCGACCAGCTGCAGATGCCGCGAGATCGGCAGCACGACATTTTCGACCGGGCGGATGTAATGGCGTGCCACGGGTTCGGCGTCGAACTGCGTCTGCAAAGCAGTGGCGCCGACCGATGTCGTGACATGGCGTGCCGTGGTTACGGCGCGTGATACCGATTTCTGGACGGTCGATCCTTGCGCTGCCTTCTTCTGGCGTGCCGGCGTGGCGGTCGAGCGACCGCGGCCCGACAGTTTCAGCCGATGCACCTTCCCGATGACCGCATTGCGGCTGACCCCTCCAAGCTGCGCAGCAATCTGGCTTGCGCTCAGACCCTCCGACCACAGTTTTCTCAAGAGTTCTACCCGCTCGTCAGTCCAGTTCATGAGACCGCGCTCCTCTAAGCGTGCGGCAATCGGAATCCTTCTCCCGACCCGGCAACATTTGCCAGGGCAGACACCACATATATCTGGTGATTAGGTCCGCCGCACGAAATCTAGTTATTTCTCGACTACAACTACTCTATGCGCTGACTCGGTGACAAGAGTCCCAAGTGCAACACGAATCGGTTTTTTCGGTTTTCCCCAACTTGCCCGGTCGCTTATGAGCCGGCGTCCCGTCGGGGGGCTTGCCGCGCGCCACTACGCGACGTTTTCGTTGACTTCATGGCCGAAAAACAGGATAAGCCGCACAGGCCGCCGCTTTGGCGGCTTTTTTGATTTTCCGGTACCGGAGACGCATATAATGAGCGGTTCGGCGCTTTACGAGACCTTTGCTCGCGCACCCCTGGCCTTCGACCACGGGGAAGGCACATGGCTGATTACCGACAAGGGCGAGCGATATCTCGATTTCGCCGGCGGCATCGCCGTCAATTCGCTGGGCCACAGCCACCCGCACCTGGTCGCCGCACTCACCGAGCAGGCAGCCAAGCTGTGGCATGTCTCCAACCTCTACGAGATCCCCGGGCAGAGCCGGCTTGGCGAACGGCTGGCCGACGCCACCTTCGCCGACAAGGTGTTCTTCACCAATTCCGGCGCCGAGGCGCTGGAATGCGCGATCAAGACGGCGCGGCGCTACCATTTCGTCAAAGGCCATCCCGAGCGCTTCCGCATCATCACCTTCGAAGGCGCCTTCCATGGCCGCACGCTGGCGACCATCGCGGCTGGCGGCCAGTACAAGTATCTCGAGGGCTTCGGCCCCAAGGTCGAAGGTTTCGACCAGGTCGGCTTCGACGACATTGACGCCGCCGAAAAGGCGATCACGCCGGAGACGGCCGCGATCCTGATCGAGCCGGTGCAGGGCGAGGGCGGTATCCGCCCGGTGCCGACGCAGTCGCTGAAGCGGCTCAGGCAATTGTGCGAGCAGCACGGCCTGCTGTTGATCTACGACGAGGTCCAGTGCGGCATCGGCCGCACCGGCAAGCTGTTCGCACATGAATGGTCGGGTGTAACGCCCGACATCATGGCGATTGCCAAGGGTATCGGCGGCGGCTTCCCGATGGGCGCCTGCCTTGCCACGGATGAAGCGGCGGTCGGCATGACCGCCGGCGTGCATGGCACCACGTTCGGCGGCAACCCGCTTGCCATGGCGGTCGGCAACGCCGTGCTCGATGTCGTGCTGGAAGACGGCTTCCTCGAAGATGTCCAGCGCAAGGCGCTGCTGATGAAGCAGGGTCTGGCGTCGGTCGCCGACGAGTTTCCCGAAATCATCGAGGACATCAGGGGTGCCGGGCTGATGCTCGGCCTCAAATGCGCCATGCCCAACACCAAGGTGAACATGGCCTTGCGCGACCAGCACCTGTTGACGGTTCCGGCCGGCGACAACGTCATTCGCCTGTTGCCGCCGCTCACCGTCACCGACGCCGAGATCCATGACGCGCTCAACCGCATCCGCGCCGGCGCCAAGGGCCTGGCGGAGGCGATCGCTTCCGCCGCGGCGAAGTAATCCCGGAATCATTGCTGATGTCAGTTCGCCATTTCACCGATCTTTCCACCGTTTCCGAAGGCGACCTGCGCTTGATGCTGGACGACGCGGTGGTGCGAAAGGCGCGGCTCAAGGCCGGCGAGCGCACCAAACCGCTCGAAGGCAAGGTGCTGGCGATGATCTTCGACAAGCCGTCGACGCGCACGCGCGTCTCCTTCGACGTCGGCATGCGGCAGCTCGGCGGCGAGACCATCATGCTGACCGGCACCGAGATGCAGCTCGGCCGTTCCGAGACCATCGCCGACACCGCCAAGGTGCTGTCGCGCTATGTCGATGCGATCATGATCCGCACCACCTCGCATGAGCGGCTGCTGGAATTGACCGAGAACGCCACCGTGCCGGTGATCAACGGACTGACCGACGATACCCATCCCTGCCAGCTGATGGCCGATATCATGACCTTCGAGGAACATCGCGGTCCGGTAGCCGGCAAGACCATCGCCTGGACCGGCGACGGCAACAATGTGCTGCATTCCCTGCTCGAGGCCTCGGCCCGGTTCCGCTTCAACCTCAACGTCGCCGTTCCCGAAGGCAGCGAGCCGGCGCAGAAGCATATCGATTGGTCGCAGGCGCATGGCGGCAAGCTGCACTTCACCCGCTCGCCCGAGGAAGCCGTCGATCAGGCCGACTGCATCGTCACCGATTGCTGGGTGTCGATGGGCCAGGAGCATCGCGCCCGCGGCCACAATGTGTTCTCGCCCTACCAGGTCAATGCCAAGCTGATGGCGAGAGCCAAGCCGGACGCGCTGTTCATGCACTGCCTGCCGGCGCATCGCGGCGAGGAAGTGACAGACGAGGTTATCGACGGACCGCATTCGGTGGTCTTCGACGAGGCCGAGAACCGGCTCCATGCCCAGAAGGCCGTGCTTGCCTGGTGTCTAGGCGCTTGAAGTGTCTGGGCGCTTGATCCCTGGGAGCTTGATCTGCGGGCGTGTGATGCCTATTTGCGCCGCATCACGCAAATCAAGCGCGTTTCGACGCATGCGCCCCGGAGGGCGGCATGGCCGCGCCCTGGAGCTTTGTCATGTTGGAAACCTGTCAAGTGACTGAACATCACCCCAAACTCGGCGAATTCGGCTATGCCGGCGACGATCACGTCGTGCCGTTCGAGGTCGGCCCTCTCGACGTGCGCGGCCGCACGGTCCAACTCGGGCCGATGCTGGACGCCATCCTCAGCCGCCACGATTATCCCGAGCCGGTCGCCCGCCTGCTGGCGGAGGCCTGTGTGCTGACCGTGCTGCTCGGCACTTCGCTGAAGTTCGAGGGCAAGTTCATCCTGCAGACCCGCACCGACGGACCCGTCGACATGCTGGTTGCGGATTTTTCCACGCCCTCGGCGCTGCGCGCCTATGCGCGTTTCGATGCCGACCGGCTGGAAGCGCTGGTCGCGGCGGGCGAAACCTCCCAGCAGACGCTGCTCGGCAGTGGCGTGCTGGCGCTGACCATCGACCAGGGCGCCCATACGCAGCGCTATCAGGGTATCGTCCAGCTCGATGGCGAGACCCTGGAAGACGCGGCACGCACCTATTTCCGTCAGTCGGAGCAGATCCCGACGGATATCAGGCTGTCGGTGGCCAAGCTTTTGACGCCCGGTCCCGGCGGCGCCCGCGAGCAATGGCGCGCCGGCGGTATCCTGGCGCAGTTCCTGCCGCAGTCGCCCGAGCGCATGCGCGTCCCGGACCTGCCGGGCGGCGATGGCGATCCGCGCGGGGAGATCCACGATCCGGTCGACAATTCCTGGCAGGAGTTGCTGGCTCTGCTCGGCACCATCGAGCCGACCGAACTGATCGACCCGACGATCGGCGCCGAGCGGCTGCTCTACAGGCTGTTCCACGAGCATGGCGTGCGCGTCTTCGGCGGCGTTCCGGTCGCCGACCAGTGCTCGTGCTCCAGGGACAAGATCCGCGGCATCCTCGAGGGTTTTTCCGCCCAGGAGATCAAGGACAGCACCGAAGACGGCGGCATCCACGTCGCCTGCGAATTCTGTTCGAAGCAATATGATTTCGACCCGGCGGAATTCGCGGCCCAGTAGAGTAGAAACCACGCCTCACCGGTCGCTCCGCGGCCGGTGAGGCGAAATCAATTCACCGTCCGCCGCGTCCCCGGCAAGTCCAGCGAAAACGCCGGAATGGCGATGTCGAACGTCTCGCCCCGCTTGTTGCGCATCGTGTAATGCCCGACCATGATGCCGGACGGTGTCGAGAGCGGGCAACCGGACGTGTACTGGTAGCTGTCGCCGGGATTGAGTTCGGGCTGGTCGCCGACCACGCCGGGGCCGCGCACTTCCTCGACCCGGCCGGTGCCGTCGGTGATGTGCCAATAGCGCGACAGAAGCTGCACGAAATCGTCCGACTGATTGTCGATCGTTATCTGATAGCCCCAGACATAGCGGTTCTCAGAGGGATCCGAACGGTCCTCCAGATAGAACGGCCTGACCTGCACTTCGATGTTGCGCGTGACGGCGCTATACATAAGCGGCTCCAAAAAACGGTTCCAGCGGAACTTTCGGCGCTCCGTGCGGTTAGGTCAACCGATCGAAGCCTCCTCTGGCCGACCTCGCGGGCAGGTGCCGACAAAGAATGTCATTTAAGTGACATATGACAATGATGGTGTGCGCGGACTGGTGACGCGCGACTCGGGCGCTCTGCTGAACTGTTGAAACCGGCCGTCTTGCGGACCGGTTTTCCTGGAGTGACCGGATCTCGATGCAACTCACTCTCATATCCGCCACGCTTTCAACCGTCCTCATCCTCTCGAATCTCGCCAGCATCGTGCTCGCCGCGTCGCGTCTGAGACGGCGTCGCACCATTGCGCCGCCGGCCGGCAAGCCGCGGCCGGTGTCGATCGTCGTGCCGTCGCGCGGCGTCGAGCCGTTCACGCAGGAGACGCTGGAGCGCGCCTTCTCGCTCGACTGGCCGCGCTATGAGCTGATTTTCTGCGTCGCCCATGCCGACGATCCGGTGGTCAAATTGATAAACAGGACGATCGTCCGGTTTCCGAAAGTGCCGGCCCGGCTGCTTGTCGGCGACGACCGCATCAGCGCCAATCCGAAACTCAACAATTGCGTCAAGGGCTGGGAAGCGGCGCGGCACGACTGGGTCGTCCTGGCCGATTCCAACGTGCTGATGCCGAGGGACTACATCCAGCACCTGATGGCTGCCTGGCGGCCCGGCACCGGCCTTGTCTGCTCGACGCCGATCGGCTCGCGGCCGGCCGGCTTCTGGGCCGAGGTCGAATGCGCTTTCCTCAACACGCTGCAGGCGCGCTGGCAGTATGCCGGCGAGGCGCTCGGCCTCGGCTTTGCCCAGGGCAAGAGCATGCTCTGGAACAAGCCGATGCTCGACGCCAATGGCGGCATTCGCGCGCTGGCCGCCGAGATCGCCGAGGATGCCGCTGCGACCAAGCTGGTGAACAGTCTCGGCCTGCGCGTCAATCTCGTCGCCGCCCCCTTCGAGCAGCCGCTTGGCCGGCGCTCGTTTGACGACATCTGGTCGCGTCAGGCCCGTTGGGCGCGCCTGCGCCGCGTCACTTTCCCGCTGTTCTTCGCACCCGAAATCCTGACCGGCGCCGTGGTGCCGCTGGTGCTTGCGTTGCTTGCGGCGGCAAGCGCCGGCTTCAGCCTCTGGGCAACCGCCCTTGCCGTGCTGGCGGCCTTCTATCTTCCGGAGTGCGCCCTGGCCTGGTCCAAGGGCTGGTACCTGTCGCCACGCATGGTCGCCGCGATCATGGCGCGCGACCTGATCCTGCCGGCGATGTGGGGGCGCGGTTGGCTCGGCGGCGCCGTCGACTGGCGCGGCAATGCGATGACCATCGGCACCAAGACGGCCGAGCTGGAAGAGACGCCGTCCGGCGCCTGAAGGCCTCCTACCTGGCCCCCTTCAGCGCCTGCGCGATGTCCTCGAGCAGGTCGTCGGTATCCTCCAGGCCAACCGACAGCCTGAGCGTGCCCGGCCCGATGCCGAGCTCGGCGCGCGCCTCGTCGCTGAGATTTTTGTGCGTCGTCGTCGCCGGGTGGGTGATCAGGCTCTTGGCGTCACCGAGATTGTTGGAGATCAGGACGATGTCGAGCGCGTTCTGCAAGGCGAAGGCCGCCTGCTTGCCGCCCTTGACGTCCAGGCAGATCAGCGTCGAGCCGCCCGACATCTGCTTCTTGACGATGTCGGCCTGCGGATGGTCGGCGCGGCCGGGATAGATGACGCGCGCGATTTCCGGCCGTTCGGCCAGAAAATCGGCGATCCGGCCGGCACTTTCCGTCTGCTGGCGTACGCGCAGCGGCAGCGTTTCCAGGCCCTTCAGCAGCGTCCAGGCGTTGAAAGGCGAAAGGCTTGGGCCGGTATGGCGGAAATAGTCGTGCAGGTTCTCGTCGATCCACTTCTTGTCCGACAGGATGACGCCGCCGAGACAGCGCCCCTGGCCGTCTATGTGCTTGGTAGCCGAATAGACGACGATATGGGCGCCGAGCTGCAAGGGCTTCTGCTGCAGGGGCGTGGCGAAGACATTGTCGACGATCAGCCTGGCGCCGATCGAATTGGCAAGCGAAGCGACAGCGGCGATATCGACCACTTCCAGCGTCGGATTGGTCGGGCTTTCCAGGAAGAACAGCTTGGTGTTCGGCTTGACCGCCTTTTCCCAGTTGGCGATGTCGGTGCCGTCGACCAGCGTCGCCTCGATGCCGTATCTCGGCGCCAGCGTCTCGACCACCCAGCGGCAGGAGCCGAACAGCGCGCGTGCCGCCACGATATGGTCGCCGGCCTTGGCGCTGCACAGAAGGGCGGCCGTTACCGCCGCCATGCCGGACGCGGTGGCGCGCGCGTCTTCCGCACCTTCCAGCGCGCACATGCGCTTCTCGAACATGTCGACGGTCGGATTGGCGTAGCGCGAATAGATGAAACCCGGCTCTTCGCCCTTGAAACGGGCTTCGGCGGCTTGCGCCGTTTCGTAGACATAGCCTTGGGTGAGATAGATCGCTTCTGACGTTTCGCCGAAACCGGAACGCAGCGTTCCGCTGTGCACGAGTGCCGTCTGAGGCTTCCAGTTGCGCTTCTTGGTGCTCATCGCTTTTCTTCCAGACACAAAAAAACCGGCCGCGAAAGTCGCAACCGGTCCATACGGCCTTGCGGCCCGACGGTCCTTTAGCGACTTGTTTAACGTGGCTGCAAGCCGACCGGCCAAATCACCACGGGATAACGACCCTTTAGACCCGCACCGCGCTTGCGTCAATTGCCGGCTTCATTAAGAGGTTTGTACCAAGCAGGAGTGGAGCCTTGCGGCAGACAGGCATTCTTCCCGACCAGGACATATCGGCGCTGCTCCAGTCCGGCGCGCTGAAGTCGGCGCGTGCGCTCGATGCCGACCAGATCCAGCCGGCCAGCCTCGATCTCAGGCTCGGCGACAAGGCCTGGCGGGTGCGCGCCTCCTTCCTGCCCGGCCCCAATCACAAGGTCTCGGAAAAGCTCGACCGGCTGCAGCTGCACGAGATCAATCTGGCCGAGGGCGCGGTGCTGGAGACCGGCTGCGTCTATATCGTGCCCCTGCTTGAAAGCCTGGCGCTGCCGGCGGACATTTCAGCCTCGGCCAATCCGAAGAGCTCGACCGGGCGGCTCGACATCTTCACCCGCGTCATGACCGATCGCGGCCACGAGTTCGACAAGATCGCCGCCGGCTATCATGGCCCGCTCTTTCTGGAAGTCAGCCCGCGCACCTTCCCGATCGTCGTCCGCACCGGGTCGCGCCTGTCGCAGATCCGTTTCCGCACCGGCAATGCGCTGCTCTCCGAAGCCGAGTTGCACGACCTGCATCGCACGCAGATGCTGGTCGCCACCGAGCCGCCGAACATTTCCGGCGGCGGCATCGCGCTGTCGATCGACCTCAACGGCGATCAAAGCGGCTTGGTCGGCTATCGCGGCAAGCATCACACCGGCCTCGTCGATGTCGACAAGCGCGCGGCCCAGGAAGTCGTCGACTTCTGGGAACCGATCCACAAGAGCGGCGCCGGCGAACTGGTGCTCGACCCCGATGAATTCTACATCCTCGTCAGCCAGGAGGCGGTGCATGTGCCGCCGCTCTACGCCGCCGAGATGACGCCCTTCGATCCGCTGGTCGGCGAATTCCGCGTTCATTATGCCGGCTTCTTCGATCCGGGCTTCGGCCATTCCGCATCCGGCGGCACCGGCAGCCGGGCGGTGCTGGAAGTGCGCAGCCATGAAGTGCCGTTCATCCTCGACCACGGCCAGATCGTCGGCCGGCTGGTCTACGAGCATATGCTGAAGCGGCCGCAGGCGCTCTACGGTACCGATCTCGGCTCCAACTACCAGGCGCAAGGCCTGAAGCTGTCCAAGCATTTCCGCGCCGCGCGCTGACCCTCATTGCCCCAAGGCAAAATACTTGCCTGTGCCGGTTCGGCATGCTTGGCTGCCTTGCCGCCCGTCAAGCTGGCGGCGTTCAAGGGGAACCAAGAAAATGCGATTTTCGAAATGGGTCATATCGGCGGCGGGCGCTGCCATGCTGGCAATGCTGGCCGGCTCTCCGTCGGTGCAGGCGGCGGAGAAAATCAAGATCGGCACCGAGGGCGCCTATCCGCCGTTCAACACCATCACCGCTGACGGCAAGGTCGAAGGCTTCGACATCGACATCGCCAATGCGCTGTGCGCGCAGATGAAGGTCGAATGCGAGATCGTTACCCAGGACTGGGACGGCATCATTCCCGCTTTGCAGGCCAAGAAGTTCGACGCCATCATCGCCTCGATGAGCATCACCGAGGAGCGCAAGAAGCAGGTCGCCTTCACCAACAAATATTATACGACACCGCTGGCTCTGGTGGCGCCGAAGGACACCGATCTCACCTCGACCGAACCGGCGGCCCTTGCCGGCAAGACGGTCGGTGCCCAGGCTTCGACCACGCAGGCCGACTATGCCCAGAATGAATATGGCAAGGCGGGCGCGGAGGCCAAACTCTATCCCACCCAGGAAGAGGCGATCACCGACCTGACCAACGGTCGTCTTGACGCCGTGATCTCGGACAAGTTCGTGCTGATGGACTGGCTGAAGAAAGCAAGCGACGGCTGCTGCAAGCTGGTCGGCGACGTCAAGGGCACCGAGACCCAGGCCGGCATCGCCGTGCGCCTGGACGACACGGCCCTGCGCGACAAGCTCAACGCAGCCATCGACGCGATCGTTGCCGACGGCACCTACAAGAAGATCCAGGCCAAGTATTTCGACTTCGATATTTATTGAGGCAGAGGCGCCTTTTCCTTCTCCCGCAAGGGGAGAAGGACAGGGCGCGCTCTCAAAGCGCCTTCACAGCCACCTTCACCGGCTGCTCGATCTCGAGCGGGTTGCGCAGCGGCAGGCCGAAATCCCCGGCCTCGATCTCGAAGACATCGCCGGCCTCGGTCGTGATGCCGTCGGCGAAGGACAGTGTCGCCGTGCCGAACATGTGCACATGCACGTCTCCCGGCTGGCGGAAGGCCGCGTATTTGAAATGATGATGTTCGAGATTGGCGATGGTGTGCGACATGTTCGCTTCGCCGGACAGGAACGGCTTCTCCCACAGCACCTCGCTGTCGCGCACGATGCGCGAGGTGCCGCGGATGTCGGACGGCAGGTCGCCGATCAGGATCTCCGGCCCGAACGAGGCGTTGCGCAGCTTGGAATGCGCGAGGAACAGATAGTTCACGCGCTCGGTGACGTGGTCGGAAAACTCGTTCGACAGCGTGAAGCCGACGCGGAAAGGTGCGCCGTCGTCGCCGATGACGTAGATGCCGGCGACCTCGGGCTCTTCGCCGGCGTCCTTGGCAAAGGCCGGTGACAGGAGTGCGGCGCCTGGTGCCACCGCCATCGTGCCGTTGCCTTTGTAGAACCATTCCGGCTGCACGCCGATCTGGCCTTTCGCCGGCTTGCCGCCCTCCAGCCCCATGCGGAACATCTTCATGGAATCGGTGAGCTGCTCCTCGCCGTCGGCGCTCAGCTTCTTGTGCATGGAATCGCGCGTCGCGGCGGAGCCGAGATGCGTCAGCCCGGTGCCGGTCAGGTGCAGATGCGCCGGATCGGGGTGATTGATCGGCGACAGCAGCCGCCCCTTCTTGTAAGCGGCCTCGAGATCGACCGTCTCGCCAAGCCCCTTGCGTTCGATCAGCGCGACGAGGCCGACGCCGGTGCGGGCGGCCTCCATCGCCAGCGAATAGACGCTGCGGGCGCCATTGATGATCCGGGTCTTGCCGCCATTGCGGGCGACGACGCGGATGGTCTCGGCGTCGTCAAGGATCTGGGAGATCAGCATGATGAATCCTCTCTCATTTGCCTTGGCAGGGCTGCCAAAACGGCAAACCTTGCTCAGCGCGGCCGGGACCTCGTCCATGCCACGGTTTAAATTCTCAGTTCGGATTGCGCTCGCGGGCCTGGTCCCTCAGGGACTTCTGTTACCGGCGGGTTGCCGGCAGCGTCGCGATCGTATGCCTCCTGCTTTCCTCGATCAGAGCAGTTCACCGTTTCACGGAAACGGCGAACCGCTCTAACTCATTGTCTTGGCGCAATTCCGGGCGGAAAACCGTTTCACACTTTTCCTGGAATTGCTCTTAAGTCCGTTCAAGCCTTGTTCTTGTTGTAGACGTCGAAGATCACGGCGCCGAGCAGCACCAGGCCTTTGACCACCTGCTGCCAGTCGACATTGACGCCCATGATCGACATGCCGTTGTTCATCACGCCCATGATGAAGCCGCCGACCACCGCGCCGATGACCTGACCGACGCCGCCCATCGCCGAGGCGCCGCCGATGAAGACGGCGGCGATGACGTCGAGCTCGCTGCCGAGGCCCGCGGCCGGCACCGCCTGTCCCAGTCGCGCCGCGATGATCAGGCCGCCGAGCGCCGACAGCACGCCCATATTGATGAACACCATCAGCGTCAGCCGCTCGGTGTTGATGCCTGACAGCTGCGCGGCCTTGGCATTGCCGCCCATGGCGTAGATACGGCGGCCGATGGTCATGCGCTTGGTGACGAAGACGAACAGCGAGATCAGCACGCCCATGACGAGCAGCACGACCGGCAGGCCTCTGTAGCTGGCGAACTCATAGACCAGGAACAGCGCCAGGGCGCTGGCGACCAGCGTCTTGACGACGAACAGGGCAAAGGGCTCGGCCTCATAGCCATGGCGTTCGCGCTTGCGACGCGTCCTCACCCCGAAATAGGCATAGGCCAGCACGGCGATCAGGCCCAGCACGATCGTCGTCATGTGCAGCGTCAGGCCGCTGCCCATGATGGTCTTGCCGGCCGCGTTCACCGTCGGCGGGATCAGCGTCAGCGGGCCGATGACATCCGGGATGAAGCCCGAGCTGAGCATTTTGAAGTCGTCGGGAAGCGGACCGACCGAGGATCCGCCGCCCAGCAGCGCCTGGCAGATGCCGCGGAAGATCAGCATGCCGGCCAGTGTCACGATGAAGCTCGGTATTCTGTGATAGGCGATCCAGTAGCCTTGCGCCGCCCCGATCAGGCCGCCCACGACGAGGCAGATGATCGAAACCACCAGCGGATTGCTGAGCGGTCCAAGTTGCCAGATGACCATCATGTTTGCCGCCAGCGCGCCGATGAAACCGGCGACCGATCCGACGCTGAGGTCGATATAGCCGGAAACGATCACCAGCAGCATGCCCAGCGCCATCACGATGATGAACGAGTTCTGCTGCACCAGGTTGCTCAGGTTCACCGGCTTGAACAGCGTTCCCGACGTGGTGAACTGGAAAAACAGCATGATGACGATCAGCGCGATGATCAGGCCGTATTCGCGCAGGTTCGTGGCCAGCGCCGAGACGGCGATGCGTGGGCGCTGCTCTTCGGCGACATTGCCGTGCGGGGCGGGGGCGCTTTCGGTGCTCATGCTGCTTTTCCTTCTCCACGAACGATGGCGCGCATTATTTTTTCCTGGCTTGCTTCCGCGGCGGGCATTTCGCCCACGATGCGCCCTTCGTTCATGACGTAGATGCGGTCGGTGATGCCGAGCAATTCCGGCATTTCCGACGAGATGACCACGATCGCCTTACCCTCCGAGGCGAGTCGCGCGATGATCGTGTAGATTTCGTACTTGGCGCCGACATCGATGCCGCGTGTCGGCTCGTCGAGGATCAGCACGTCCGGGTCGGCGAACAGCCATTTCGACAGCACCACCTTCTGCTGGTTGCCGCCGGAAAGATTGCCGGTCAACTGATAGACGCTGGAAGCGCGGATATTGGTCTTCTTGCGATAGTCGTTGGCAACGGCGAGCTCGCGCATGTCGTCGATCACGCTGTGGCGGGCCACGCCGCCGAGATTGGCCAGCGTGATGTTGTGCTTGATATGGTCGATGAGGTTGAGCCCGTAGGTCTTGCGATCCTCGGTGACGTAGGCGATGCCGTGTTGGACCGCCTTGCTTACCGAGGACACATCGATCGGCTTGCCCTTGAGCAGCACCTCGCCTGTGATGCGGCGGCCGTAGGAGCGGCCGAACAGGCTCATGGCGAATTCGGTGCGGCCGGCGCCCATCAGCCCGGCAATGCCCACCACTTCGCCCTCGCGCACATTGATGTCGATACCCTTGATCACCTGCCGCTCGGCATGGAGCGGGTGATAGACCGACCAGTTCTTCACCTCGAACACGATCTCGCCGATATCAGGCTCGCGCGGCGGATAGCGGTCGTCGAGGGAACGACCGACCATCGAGGTGATGATGCGGTCTTCGGAGATGTCCTTCTTGGCCAGCGTCTCGATGGTGCGCCCGTCACGGATCACCGTCACCTTGTCGGCGACCCGGTTGATCTCGTTGAGCTTGTGCGAGATCAGGATCGAGGTCATGCCTTGCCGCTTGAATTCGAGCAGCAGGTCAAGCAGCGCCTGGCTGTCCTTTTCGCTGAGCGATGCCGTAGGCTCATCGAGGATCAGGAGCTTGACCTCCTTGCTCAGCGCCTTGGCGATCTCGACCAGCTGCTGCTTGCCGACGCCGATATTGGTGATCAGCGTCTTGGGGTCCTCCTTAAGGCCCACCTTCTTCAACAGCGCACTGGTGCGCTCCTCGTTGGCGTCCCAGTCGATGACGCCGAATTTCGCGTGCTCGTTGCCGAGGAAGATGTTTTCGGCGATCGACAGCATCGGCACCAGCGCTAGCTCCTGGTGGATGATGACGATACCCTTGTGTTCGCTGTCCTGGATGCCCTTGAACTGGCATTCCTGGCCTTGGAAGATGATCTGGCCGTCATAGGTGCCGGAGGGATAGACGCCCGACAGCACCTTCATCAGCGTCGACTTGCCGGCGCCGTTTTCGCCGACCACGGCGTGGATCTCGCCTTCCTCGACGCTGAGATTGACGTTCGACAGCGCCTTCACGCCGGGAAACGTCTTGGTGATGTCGCGCATCTCCAAAATCGTCGGGGCCATGGGGACTACCGCTCCTTGAGAGCTCGGCAAATATTGCCGGCGAGGTCGGTGACAATACCGGGCTCGCTGGTGAACGAAAAGGGGCCCTGCGTTGCGCAGGACCCCCTGACTTTGTAACCGGGATTACTTCAGTTCGTCGGCCTTGATGTAGCCGGAGTCGACGACCAGCGCCTGGTAGTTCGACTTGTCGACTTCATGCGGCGTCAACAGGATCGAGGGAACGACCTTGACGTCGTTGTTGTAGGTCTTTTCATCGAGTCCGTCCGGCTTGCCGCCCGAGAGCACCTTGTCGACGAGCTCGACGGTGGCCTTGGCCAGTTCGCGGGTGTCCTTGAACACGGTCGAGTACTGCTCGCCCGAGATGATCAGCTTGACCGAAGCGGTCTCAGCGTCCTGACCGGTCACGATTGGCCAAGGCTGAGCCTCGGTGCCGTAGCCGACGGCGCGCAGCGAGGCGGTGATGCCGCGCGACAGGCCGTCATAGGGCGAAAGAACGCCATCGACGCGGCTGCCATCCGAATAGTTGGCCGACAGCAGATTGTCCATGCGTGCCTGGGCGGTGGCGGCGAGCCAACGCAGCGTGCCGACCTTGTCCATGCCGGTCTGGCCGGACTTGATCTTGATCGAGCCGTCGTCGATCAGCGGCTGCAGGACGGAGATGGCGCCATTGTAGAAGAAGAAGGCGTTGTTGTCGTCGGGCGAGCCGCCGAACAGTTCGACGTTCCACGGCTTGGTGTTCGGGAAGCGTTCCTTGAGGCCCTTGACCAGCGAATTCGCCTGGATCACGCCGACGCCGAAATTGTCGAAGGTGGTGTAGTAGTCGACATTGGCGGTCTTCTTGATCAGGCGGTCATAGGCGACGACGACGACGCCCGCGTCAGCGGCCTTCTGCAGAGCATCCGACAGGGTGGTGCCGTCGATAGAAGCGATGATCAGCGCCTTCGGGCCTTTGGTGATTTCGTTTTCCAGCTGGCTGAGCTGGTTGGGGATGTCGTCCTGCGCGTATTGCAGGTCGACGGTGTAGCCGAGAGCCTCGAGCTGGGACTTGACGGCATCGCCGTCATTGATCCAGCGCTGCGAGGTCTTGGTCGGCATCAGCACGCCGACGAGACCCTTGTCGGCTGCGTGCGCCGAGTAGGTCATGGCAGCGATGCCAAGGGCCGCGACGGCGGCCAGTGTCTTGATGATTTTCACTTTAACTCTCCCTGTTTGATGGACGCGGCACCCCGGGGGTCGCGGGCCGCGCAATCGTGCAGAAGCGCCAAGGCACCGCTGCCGTCATATCGATCTCCGGTATCCTCCCATGGCCCCGAGACGCTGATTCAATCGATACGATTTTTCTCGTCGGCGACCGTCACGTCTTGGAACGCGCGGAGGGTGTGGGTCTTTGCCATAACTGTCAAATGCGATCTTTGATGGTTGCTATATCATGGTTGGTATATGTATTGCGACGTGACGGGCTGACCCCGATGTCGGTCGTACACGAGCAGAAGGCAGGGAAAGCGATGGCGCGGCCAGCGAATCCGACAACAGCTTCAGATGGTTACAGAGAAGCACCGGGCGATGGCGAAACCCTGCTGCGCAGCGGTCTCAGTCTGCGTCACATGCGCATGATCGTCGCGCTCGACGACCATGGCCGGGTCAGCGCGGCAGCCCAGGTTCTGAACATTTCGCAGCCGGCGGCCTCGCGCATGATCGCGGAGATGGAGGCGGTGCTGGAGGTCAAGCTGTGCGAGAGGCTGCCGCGCGGCATCACCTTGACGCCATACGGCAAGGCTTTGGCCAGGCGCGCGCGCTCGATCCTGCTGGAGATGCGCGAGGTCGACCGCGAGATTTCCGAGCTCAAGGCGGGCAAGGGTGGTTCGGTTTTCCTGGGTGCCGTGACCGCGCCGGCAATCGAGCTGGCGGTGCCGGCAATTCGTGAAATCCGCCGCATCTATCCGCGCATCGAGATCACCATGCAGGTCGAGACCTCCAATGTGCTGGCACGCGAGCTGATCGCCACGCGCCATGACTTCATCATCGCGCGCATCCCGGACGACCTCAATCCGCGGCTGTTCGAGTCGCGCGTCATCGGCGTCGAGAAAGCCTGCCTGATCGTGCGCCGTGGCCACCCGCTCACCAGGGGCAGCGTGGTGCGGCTGGAAGACACCGCCGCCTATGACTGGGTCTTCCAGTCGGGCGGCTCGCCCTTGCGCCAGGCGATGGAGAGCAACTTCCTCAACCGCAACATCGCTTTGCCGGACCGTATCCTGAACACCAGTTCGCTGCTCCTGACCCTGGTCATGGTCGCGCAATCCGATGCCATCGCACCGGTCTCTGTCCAGGTGGCGAAATTCATCCAGAACCCTGACGGGCTGGCCGGCGCCATCGACGTCGTCCAGACCGAATTCGACATCGAGGTCAGGCCCTACAGCCTGATCACGGTGAGGAATCGCGCGCTGTCGCCGGCCGCCAAGATGCTGCACGACTTCATTCTGAGGGAAGTGGGATGATGGCTGGATCAGGTAAGCTTCTCCGGCGAAAGCGCCGCCAGGCCGAGGCCAGCGAAAGCGAACTGGGAACATTATTTCCCGCCGATGCGTTCATGATCTTGCAAGGGACGATTTCTTCTGGAGGCTGAACATGCGCAGCTTCGAAATCATCGACCTGCTTTGCGTGATCGAGGCCTGCAAGCACGATCGATCGGTCGGCAATTTCGTGTCCATGGCTGAAGGCGTGGAAGAATTGCGGGTGTTGACCGGCGACTTCGTTTCATCGGATGACGCGGCGGCAAACGCCCTCGCAACGGTGGCGCTGGCGAGAGGCTGCTCGGTTGTGTTCGACGAACAGGCAGGCGCTGAAATGGTTCTGACGCCTTAGGCTGGAGCGGGTAGCGGGAATCGAACCCGCGCGTTCAGCTTGGGAAGCTGACAAGCTACCATTACATCATACCCGCGTGCGCCCTCGTTAGCATGAGGGTTGGCCTTCGGGCAATCGCAAAGCGGTCCGTTTCGGCACGACGCCGTCGTGCTGCGGATCACGGCGCGCCTGCGGCCGTGAATTGCCGGTTTGCCTTCGCGGCCTTGTCGCTGGTGGCGAAACTTGGCCAGTATTTCGAGATGGCCAGCGTCGCGCCGGCGGAAGAGAAGTGGCCATAGTCGAAGTAGAGAAATTCATTGGTCTTGGCGTCGGCGTATGAACAACCGGCCGAGTCGCACAGATACGTCAGCGGATCTATGAAATCGGCCCCTTTGGTGAACGGCAGAACCCGTGCGTTGATGCCCGGATCCATAGCCATAGGCCAGGATGTGGTTCCGGCATGCTCCCGCTTCACCAAGAAAGCGATCTTCTGGACGTCGGCGATGAATTCCGGAGACTGGCCGACGGTATAGACCTTGACCCCCATCTCGCGAAGCCGGTCGATCGTCTTCTGCAGGCCGGCGAAGCCCCTGGCCTGGTAGTCGGTCCATCGGCCGCTCAGGATCACCGCCTGGATGTTTGCGTCGCGAATGATCGACAAGGCCCGTTCGTTGAAGCGGGTGCAGGCGGGCCGAGCATAGGAAAAATAGGTCAGGTCGGGCGGACAGCCGGCATAGGTGTATTGGATGACATTGGCCTGGATTTTCTGGGCGTTGGGCTCAAGTCCCGATACATAATGGGCAGCGAAAGAATCGCCCCACAGCAGCACATTGGTGGCAAAGCCCGTTGTACGGGTGCAGTCGGCGAGATTCCAGTCTTCGATGCGGGTCCCGTTTTCGTTGAAGCAGATGCCGTTGCGCCAGTCGCCGACCCGGATACGTTCGGTCGAGAAGTCCGGGAACCGTTGCGGGAAACCGTTGCCCAGTGCACCGGCCAAACCACCGGCGCACAGCAGCGCGATGGCCGTCGCCGAAAAAGCGAAGATAGGCAGCGGTGCGGTATAGGCTCGTTTCTGGCGGAAGGGCTGCTCGACATATTTCCAGGAGAATGCCGCCAGGGCGAAACTGGCCACCGTCATCGCGACAATCGTTGGCACACCGACGGTCTTCAGCGAGAGATAATGGACGAACGAGTTGATTGGCCAGTGGACGAGGTAAAGCGAATAGGAAATCAGGCCGACCCAGACCAGCGGCGCCAACCGAAGCACGCGAGTGGCGACAGGTGCCGGCCTGTCCGCGTTATCCTGGCCAGCATAGATCAGCAGTGCTGTTCCGATGCAGGGGAATAGGGCATTGTAGCCGGGAAACGGATCGCTGTCCGAAATCATCACAAAGCCAAACGCAATCAGGGCAAAGCCGGCGAGGCCGATCAGTTCCACCGCCAGCCGACCGGCTAGGACCGGAGGCTTCCGCAACATCAGCATGGCGCCCAGCGCCAGCTCCCATATGCGCGTCGGCAAGAGATAGAAGCCTGCCGTCGGTGCCAGCGAGGTTGCTATGACTGCCAGGGCAAAGCTGCCGACGGCCATCGGCAGAAGTACCGTCAGCCAGCGCTTCGAGACGTATCGGTGGATCAGATAAAGCAGGATCGGCGCGAAGATATAATACTGCTCTTCCACCGAAAGCGACCATGTGTGCAGGAGCGGCCGCAGTTCTGCGTCGATGGAGAAATAGTTCATCGTTCTCCAGAAATAGATATTCGACCAGAAGGTCGCGGCGGCGATCACGCTAAGGCTGAATTCGTGGAGATCCGAAGGCAGAAGGATGAACCAGGCGGCAATGCTCGAGAGCAGGATGACGAAGGTCAGCGCCGGCAGGATGCGCCGGGCGCGGCGCCAGTAGAAGCGGCCGATCGAGAACTGGCCCCGCTCAAGATCATCGAGCAGGCTGCCGCTGATCAGATAGCCCGATATGACGAAGAAGATGTCGACACCGGTGAAGCCGCCAGGAATGGCGGACACGCCGAAATGGAAGAGCACGACGGGCAGCACCGCAACGGCCCGCAGGCCGTCGATGTCGCGCCGGTAGTTCATCCGGCCGGCTCGCGCGCGACCACCATGATCCGTGCGGCCGCACCCGACACGCTCATGCGGCGATGCCTTCGGTCGTGCTGAAAATCCCGGCTCGTCGGTCTCACAGGCTTACCCTCAGGCAGCAATTTTGCTGCGCTGCAACATGGGTGTCAAGGCATATATTGGCTGTCGCGAAATCCGCCAGGAACGCACAGGATCAGGCGCCGGGCAGATAGATTACCGCGTAATCGTCCGAGTAGGCCCGTTTCCAGCCCAACTGGTCGAAGAAGGGAATCCGGCTGTCGTCGGCCGACAGCAGCGCCCAATCTATTGCGTATTTCTTCAGGCGGGCTTCGAGGAGCGGCTTGCCGTCTCCGCGTCCGGTGTCGTTGTCGCTCTTTGTGAAGCCGCCCAGGAACAGCTGGTCCGTCCGTCCGTCGATATAGGTCTTGAACCCATGGAAAATCAGCGTGCCGCCGAAATTGTAGGAATTCAACACATTGCCGGACAGATGATGGCTTTGCGCGAAGGCCAGCGCCCCGCTGGCCGATGTCTTCGGGCTCGGCGCGACCTGATAGGCGCTGCCGAGCACGGCGATCCCGCCGATCAGCAGAACGGCTGCCGTGCCGCAGATGGCGTAGAACCGTCTGGCTAAGAATCTCTCCAGCCCGTCGCGCTTTTCGGCCAGCCATGCGGTGGCTGAAAGCGAGTGATATTGCTGTGCGACCTCGGCCGCCATCACCAGCGGAATCAGCAGGAAGAACAGATACATGAAGCGCACATGGGCGAGATAGACATGCAGGGTGAAGACGACGAACAACGCCTTGGCCCAGCCAATTCGCAACCGGGATACCAGAAGCCCGAAAAGCGCCAGCAGCATCGCCGCTTCCTGGACAGGACTGTCCGGCTGACTGAACGGTTTCCATTCCATGATCAGCGACACCGCCTCATTGCCGTAGGCCACGGCGAGCGTCGCGAGGATGGCCTGGACGCCGTAGGGGTGGATCAGGCTCACCAGCGGGCAAAGCAGGCCGAACGCGATCCACTTCGCCAGCAGGGACGGTTTCGACAGGCCCGTGCGCGCCAGCAGATCGAGACCGGCGAAAGCCGCGATGACGAAGCTCAAGGTGAAGGTGGCGTGCAGGTTCGCCCATAATACGACCAGCACAAGCAGCCACCAGGGCGGCGCCCGTTCTTCCCTTGCCGCACCGAAGAGGACCGCTGTCCAGATGACGATGATCGGGAAGGTGAAGACATGCGGACGCGCCGTGAAGATCGGGTTGATCAGGAACACCGCGGCGAACGCCAGTGTAATCGCCAGGATCGGCTTCAGCCATGCGCTGAGAAACCACCCCATCAGGAAAACCGTCAGGGAGATCGAGGCGATGATCGCGTTGACGACCCCGTTCCAGCCGCCCGCCCGGTAGGCAAGAGCCAGCAGGACCTGCCCCAGCCATTCCTTGGCAATCCAGGGCTGGCCGGCAAACGTGTAGGAATAGGGATCGACGGTCGGAAATGTCCGGTTAGTCAGGAAATCCAGACCGACCTTCACTTGCCACCAGCTGTCGGGATCCTGCAGGGTGGCGCCTGCCTGGGCACCCAACGCACCCGCCATCGCCAAGGCCGCGAGCAGGCAGAAGATCAGCCTGCTCCGCTCGTTGTAT
This sequence comes from Mesorhizobium sp. M7A.F.Ca.US.007.01.2.1, assembly GCF_003998165.1. Lineage (NCBI taxonomy): Bacteria > Pseudomonadati > Pseudomonadota > Alphaproteobacteria > Hyphomicrobiales > Phyllobacteriaceae > Mesorhizobium > Mesorhizobium sp. M7A.F.Ca.US.007.01.2.1. The sequence goes on from NZ_RZQP01000023.1 coordinate 41,053, forward strand.
GTCGCGGCCGCCGCACTGGCCTGAGCGTCGTTCATGCTGCGCCGCCTCTAATCGGTTCCGGTGACAGTTGGGTGTTCAAGGTGTTGGATTGGCGGGCTGCCGCCGAGGCTTGTCGGCCACCCGAACTGTGCGGTCGGTGCTGTCGTCCCCACGCCCCACAAACACGAAGCGAGCCGAGCCAAGATAGAAAACAACCGAATAGACGCAGATTCCCGCGAGGTGGACCAGCGGGTTTTCGACGATGCCTGCTGAACGGGCGGCGATTACGACGGCCAGATTGATGCTGTAGGCGACCAGAAAGACACCCCCATAGCGCAGCGCGGTCCCGGGCTTGAAGCCATCGGCTCTGCTGAAGGTCCATTGGCGGTTGAGGAAGAAGCCGAGGACAAGGCCGGCGGCATAGCCCGTGGCGTTGGCAAGGATGTCGCCCAGACCCAGCGCAAGCCCGGCCAGAATGACCGCGTATCCCAGCGCCGTGTTCAACAGACCGACGGCGCCAAATCGCAGCATCCTCGGGAAGTCAAACGGCAGGCTTGACCACATGCGCAAAATATTGGGCTCCGACAGGTACCTTGGTGAGGAAGCGCTCGAACGGCCTCAGTCTCGCAAGCATCCGAGGAAAGAAAATCCGGTAGACGATCCTCGTATTGGCAAGGCCCGCCTCGGCCATGCGCCCGCGCATCTCGCGCGAATTTATCAAAACCGCGTTTTCGTCGAAGGCACAGTTCCTCACCGCGTGCGTGGTCAGCGGGTTCCAAGGATTGTGTTCGAAGACGAAGAAGCTGCCGCCATAGGCCAGCACCCTGCCGATCTCGGCGAACAGTCCGATCTGCAGGTTCTCGGGGATATGGTGGAAGACGCAGGCCGCGAAGGCCAGGTCGAAGCTGCCGTCGGCAAAGGGAATTGTCTTGCCGTCGAAATGCGTGAAGGCGGCCTGGCCGGGAAAGCGCTTGCTGGCGATGTCGAGCGATTCCCGCGAAGGATCGAGCAAGGTGATCTCCGCGTCGGGAAACGCGTTGCGCATATGGCCGAGCGAATTGCCGACGCCGGCGCCGAAATCCAGTATTCGTCGCGGTTTGACACCGGCCCGCCGCAGCGTCGCGGCGACGTCGTCGATCTTGTACCTGGCGAAGAAATCCGGGTTTTCGCCGCTCAGCCTTATGCTTGCGGCATGCTGCTCCTGATATTCCCGCGCAAACTGGTCGAATTCCGCCTCAAGCACGTGCGGCCCTCTTTGCCATCTCCTGCAGGCGATGGACCGGCAATTCGCCGTCCTCCACCGCCTGGCTGCGCGAAACGATCTCGTTGACGAAGTAGAGCGGCCGCCGCTTTGTCTCCATGTACATGCGCCCGAGATACTCGCCGAAGATTCCAAGCACCATAAGCTGGACGCTGCCGAGGATCAGCACGATCGCGGCGAGGCTGGTCCAGCCGGGCAACACGTTTCCGACCGACCATTCGAGCAGCGTGTAGCCGAGCACGACCAGCCCCAGAAGCCCGAACATCATTCCGAGCAGCGAGGCGAACCGCAAGGGCACGATGGAGAAGCTGGTCATGGCGTCGACCGCCAGAAGAAGCATTTTCTTCAGCGGATAGTGGGTGGTGCCGGCAAAGCGGCGGTGCCGCTCATAGGGGAAAGCCACCTGTCTCAGCCCGATCCAGCTCACCATGCCGCGAATGAACCTGTAACGTTCTGGCATCGCGTTCAGATGGTCGAGCGCGCGACGGTTCATCAGTCGGAAATCACCGGTATTCGGGGCTATGTCGACGTCGACCATCCGGCGCAGCAAGCGATAGAACATGGATGCGGAGGCGAGCTTGAACCAGCTTTCGCCATCGCGCGTCAGCCTCTGGCCGTAAACCACATCGAAGCCTTCGTTCATCTTCGTCATCATCGCGCCGAGCAGTTCAGGCGGATCCTGCAGGTCGGCATCGAGAATGAGAATGCGCTGGCCGCGACAGAATTCGAGCCCGGCGCTCAACGCGATCTGGTGGCCGTAATTGCGGGCAAGGTCGATGGCGACGATATGGTCGTCCTTTTCGGCCAGCTGCAGAATGGCCTCGCGCGTACCGTCGGTCGCGCCATCGACGACAAGGACGATCTCGTAGGAAGGGCCTTGCCCAAGGCATGCGGCCGTTACCCGCCGATGCAGTTCGGCCACGCCATCCAGCTCGTTGTAGCATGGGATGACCACCGACAGCATGACGCCGCGTCGCGCGGTGTTTCTCTCCGTCTCCACCAAAGCCTTGCTCCCGCTATCCGATTGGGAATAGCGGCAATTGGTTAGAAAACAGATAAGCCAGCGGGATCGGCCGCAACCGTGGGCCGGCCATCATTTCTGCCGCACGCGGCCACCGCCCGAACCGGCAACTCCATGCGGATGCGGGCGCCTTGCCAGGAGCCGGCCAATATCCGGATGGAGCCATCGTGCAGCAGTGCGATCTGCCGGGCAAGGTTCAATCCCAGGCCCGCGCCGCGCGATTGCGGCCGCAGTCGGTAGAAGGGCTCGAAAACGTTCTCGTGCTCATCGGCTGGAATGCCTGGGCCTTCGTCGCGGATTTCGACGCCGCCGTTTTCATCGATCGCTATGGTGATCGTGCCGGAACCGCCGCCATGATCGATGGCATTGCGCACGAGATTTGCCAGCGCCCGCTCGATCTGCAGCACGTTGATCTCGACATGGACCTTGTTGGCTGGCGGCTCGAAGGCAAGATCGTAGCCTGCTTCGATGGCGAGCGGGGCGAAGTCGGCGGCGACCCGGCCGACAAGATCGCAGAGGTCTATGATCTGGCGCTGGTCCGCCGGGCGGTCGAGCAGCTGGTGGTCGAGCAGCTGTTGCGCAAGATGCGACAGGCGCTCGATGTCATGCAGCAGGCGCGCGCTTTGCGGTTCCTGCTTCAGCAATTCGGCGCGCGTGCGCAGGATGGCGATCGGCGTGCGCAGTTCGTGCGCCGCGTCGGTGAGGAAGCGGTTGTGCCGGTCATAGCCCTGGGCGAGGCGCGCCAGCGTCTGGTTGAAGGCATGCACCAGCGGCGCGATCTCCTGCGGCACATTCTTGACCGGCAGCTGCATCGCACGGGTGCCGATGTCGATGCGCGCGGCCTGCTGGACGGTGTCGACGAGGCCGGCAAACGACCGGCGCACGACGGCTGGCGTCGTCACCAGGGTCGTGGCTCCCATGACGAGGACGATCGGCAGCAGCAGGATGACGATGATGGCCGCGAGAGCGGGAAGCGCCTTCTCCCAGTTCCTGCTGCCGTCCGGGTTCTTGGCGACGTCGATGGTGGCCGAAATGGTGACTTCGAGGCCGTCGGTCTCTTCCCGCGACGATCGCGTCGCGGCAATGATCTGAACCGTGCCAGCCTTGGTCGAAACTTTTTCGAGGTAGGCCTCCGGCCTCAAATCATCTTCGGAAAATCCGATGGTGGCGTGATCGGCCTGGCCCAGCAGATCGCCAAAATTCCTGGTGTAGACGTCGGGTATGCTGCCGAAGCGGATGCTCTGGCCGTTGTTGTCGCGGATGATGTACCAGACATTGGGGAACCCCTTACGAAACGAACGCAATCCATCGGTCTCATGGACGATCAATCTGCCGTTGCCGTCACGATCGACGGCATCCTTGAGGGTGGCGACGGCAGCCTCGTTGTCGACAAGAAGCCGTGGATCGGCGATCCACAGCGCGGCCGCGCACAGCACGATGAAGACAAGAAGCGTCGCCGCCTGCAACAGGATCATCCGCCGCACCAGCACCCATTGCAGCGATCGCGTGCGCGACTTCTTCACGAGGCGGCCCGCAAGAGATAACCGAGGTTGCGGATCGCCCTGATCTCGATGCCGGCAGCGACGTCGTCGAGCTTGCGACGCAGCCGCGAAATGTGCGCATCCAATGCATTGGAGCCGATCTCGTCGTCGAGAGCATAGACGGCTTCTTCCAGCGCCCCGCGCATGATCGTCCGCCCCGGCCTGCGGATGAGCGTTTCGAGCACCAGCCGCTCGCGCCGCGGCAGTTCCAGCGCCTGGTCCTCGACAAGCGCCTCGCGATGGCGGAAATCATAGGTGAGGCGGCCGACCATCACCTGATTGGCACGCGTGGTGAACGAACGCCGGTGCAAGGCATTGAGCCTGGCGACCAGTTCCACCGTGGCGAACGGCTTGACCATGTAGTCGTCGGCGCCGGCGTCGAGCCCCGCCACGCGATCGTCGAGCCCGCTGAGCGCCGTCAACGCGATCACCGGCACGTCCAGATGCAAGGCCCGCAGGCGCGGGATCAGGCTGAGGCCATCGCCATCCGGCAGCCGGCGGTCCAGCACCACCGCGTCATGGTGGCCGAGCCGCGCCACGGCTTCGGCATCCGCCAGTGTCGCGGCATGGTCGACGATGATGTCCTGGCGCTCGAGCGCGGTCTTCAGCACCGAGGCCATTTCCGGCTCGTCCTCGATCAGCAGGATGCGCATGCGCACTCTCCGTCACAGGCAGCCGGCACGCTGTGGCAATTCATTCGCATTCCAGCTTCGGTTGACGAAAATTGGTGATGAACCATCTGCCGCCCGAGGCGCGGGCATAGAACGTATAGAAGCATTCCTGGCGCTCGATATAGCCAGGCGTTTCGGTTTCTTCGTAGACGGTTCCGTGTTTTGTGTGGCGAACTTCGCCGCTGGAGCTTCCGGAAACCGCATTGGTGGATATTTTCCGCCACTGATAGGCCCGCTCGCCCCGGCCGAGATCAACGACGGCGGTCGGCGGCCCGTAGTCCAGAATGACCGATTCGACCGGTTGCCCGATGTAGTTCTTCATGATGTCGGAGGCGCATCCCGTCAGCACCAGCACGATCGCGATGAAGAACGCCTTGGAGATCCACACCAGATGGTTTGCGCTGCGTTTGGACATATCCGATTCCCGTCATCAAGGTCATCCGCGGCACCGAATGCATGTCGCCCAAAAGCGGTCCCGGTTTTGGGACAACGACATGCACAAAACAAAACCTGAAGCGGGCCGCATGATCCGTTTCGATGCGACGCGCTTTAGGACGTGAAGATTGCATCGGCATTACGCAGGACCTGGCACCCAAATGCGGTCTGCCGACATGCGTCGATGACGGTGCGGATGGAGGCAAAGCAATCGCGCGGCCCCGTTGCATCCGGGCGCCGCGCAAGGTCGTTCAAGCAGAATACAGAACAGGTTCAACGGAACCCATGGCCTGCCCTAGAACCGGTAGTTGATGCCGGCCTTCAGTTCATGGCTGCCGATCGTCGCCTTGGATTTGCCCAGGGCGGACGTCGTTTCGACGCCTGGGGTGCGCACATAGTCATATTCGACCTTGGCCGAGAGGCCGCCGGCAAAACCCTGCTCGATGCCGCCGCCGACCAGATAGCCGAGTTTCCATCCGTCGATATCGTTCACCTTGTCGCCCTTGTCGAATTTGGTCATGGCGACGCCGCCGGTTCCAAACAGCAGCGTCTGGTCGAAGCTCAAGCCGGCCTTGGCCTTGGCGGCACCGCGCCATTTTTCCTTGATCTTGCCGCCCCGGACGTCGTGCTCGGCGCCGCCCAGATAGGAGCCCTCGATCTCGGCACCGAGAACCGCTGGACCCATCTGCTGGTTGTAGCCGGCCTGAACGCCGCCGCTGAGACCATTCCTGCCGGCAAACGGGTTCGGCATCCCGGTGAACGCCGTGCCGCCATGCACGCCGACATAGGCGCCGCTCCACTGGAACGCGGGGGGATCATTGTAGGCGGGCGAAAGGTCGGCGGCCATCGCCGGCCCCAGGAGGTACATGGCAAGGGCACTTGCCGTCAGGATGATCTTTGCTTGAGAGAACACTGCATTACTCCAACACACGCGCGCATCCGGCAATCGATGCGCAGGTTTCCCGAAGAACTCGACCGTTGAGGCGGTCGGGCTCCGATTTGGTGTCTTTCAGGGATGGTTGCGCGGTCCTGGGACTGGCTTTCGCCAGTTGTGGTAGGGGGTCAGATCGCCCGCGCGGCCAATCGCCTGAAAGACGCCGACCGTCTCGCAGGCGAAAATTGCACGCACATTGCGGGAAATCGAAAAATGAAGGTTTTTCGCTTTGTTTTCAATAAATTAAAGCGATGTTGTTTACGCAAATTTAACAGTCTGGCGCGGGTTTAGTCCGTTTGGCAGCACAAGCCTGCCATGCAATCGCGCGGTGCAGGCCGTTGGCATCCCGCAAAACTCCCGGCTTGAAGCGGACAAGCCAAGTGCGTATGTCTGGCCGACGCCCTCGAGCCTGGGTGCCTCAATCGGGAGACGAGCCTTGTCCGCACTGACGCGCTTTCTTGGCGACTCGCCGCTCAAGGTGATCCTGAAACTGCTGGTGGTGTCTTTCCTCGTCGGCCTGGTCATGAATGCCTTCGGCTGGTCGCCGATGGATGTGCTCTACGGCATCCGGAAGTTCTTCATGGACCTGTGGAATCTCGGCTTCCACGCCATCGACCGCTTCCTCGGCTATATCCTGCTGGGCGCGGCTATCGTCGTGCCGGCCTTCATCCTGCTCAGGCTTGCCAACTACCGGAAGTAGAGCATGATCCCGAAAAGTGGGAACCGGTTTTCTCGGACAAACGGAAACCGTTTGTCCCGAGATCATGCTTGAAGAACTACCGGGCGTAGCCTGCGGCGACCTCGAACAGGATGGCGTGGCGCGCGGCAAGGGCGGGCACATCGGTGGAATAGCCACCGCCGATGACGCCGCAGACCGGAACGCCCTGCGCGCGAAAATGGCTGATGACCATGTCGTCACGGGCGCGCAGACCGTCATCCGACAGCGACAGCCTGCCAAGCCGGTCATCTGCATGGACGTCGACGCCGGCATTGTAGAACACGATGTCCCAATGCGCCTGGGCGGACAGCTCCGGCAGGATGGCGGCGAGCCTCTCGAGATAGGCAGCGTCACCCGTGCCATCGGGCAGCGCGACATCGAGGTCGGAGGCGATCTTGCGCACGGGGTAGTTGCGGTCGCCATGCATGGAAAAGGTGAACACGCGCGGGTCATCGGCGAGAATATCCGCCGTGCCGTCGCCCTGGTGCACGTCGAGATCGACGACCAGGATGTTTCGTGCCGCGCCTTCGGCCAGCAGCACCAATGCGGCGACGGCGACATCGTTGAAGGTGCAGAAGCCCGCGCCTTGCGCGCGCCGCGCATGGTGGCTGCCGCCGGCAGTGTTGCAGGCGATACCGTGGCGCAAGGCCAGCCGCGCCGCCAGCACCGTGCCGCCGGTGGCAAGCTGCGCGCGCAGCGAGACGCGGGGGCCGATCGGAAAACCGATCTCGCGTTCGATCTTTTCGGGCACGCGGCAGTTGACGACCTGGTCGACATAGTCCGCCGCATGGGCAAGCTCCAGCCATGAAGCCGGCGCCGGTTCGGCGGTGCTGAGCGCCTCGGGGCCGGCGAGGCCGCGTGTCCGCAGCGCCTCCATCAGCAGGGGATATTTGCTCATCGGAAAGCGATGGTTGACGGCGAAGCCGGCGTCGTAGTCGGGATGATGGACGATCTGCAGAGGCATGAACTCGTATCCGGCTGGCTCACGCCAGACCGGGATTTCGGTTGGCCGTCAAGGGATAGGTGATTGCGCGGTGGCCGGAAAATGGGGCACATCGACGGTTCCATCAAGCCGCAATCAGCAAGGCAGCAATCCTTGGACAAAGGTGCAACCCCAGCCGACGCCGGATCCCCGATCCTCTCGGGATCGCCGATTCACTCCGGATCATTTGTCGTCACCAACCGCTCCGTGCTCGCCATCGCGGTGCCGATGACGCTAGCCTATCTGACGACGCCGATGCTCGGCCTGGTCGACACGGCTGTCGTCGGCCAGTTCGGCGATGCCGCCTTGCTTGGCGGCCTGGCGGCCGGCGCATTGATCTTCGACGTCGTCTTCACCTCTTTCAATTTCCTGCGCTCGGGCACCACCGGCCTTGTCGCACAGGCGTTCGGGCGTGGCGATGCCCTGGAGGAACAGGCGGTGTTCTGGCGCGCCGTGCTGATCGCGGTTATCGCCGGCATCGTGCTCGCTGCCCTTGCGCCGCTGGTCGCCATCGCCGGGCAAAAATTCATGGGCGCCGAACCGCGCGTCAGCGAGGCGATGGGCGTCTACATCAGGATCAGGCTGCTTGCAGCCCCCTTTTCGCTGATCAACTACGCCATCCTCGGCTACGTGCTGGGGCGGGGCGAGGGCGGGCTTGGACTGGTGCTGCAATTGGTGCTGAACGGCATCAACATCGCGCTGTGCTTCCTGCTTGGGCTGGAACTTGGCTGGGGCGTCGCCGGCGTTGCCTGGGCGACCGTCACCGGTGAGTTCCTGGCCATGCTGCTCGGCCTGGCCATCGTGATCCGCCGGTTTCGCGCGGCCCCGCCCTTGCCGCGCCATCGCCTGCTCGACATGACCGCCTTCCTGCGCATGCTGTCGCTCAACCGCGACATCATGATCCGTTCGTTCTCGCTGCTCGCCGCCTTTGCATTGTTCACCCGCCAGGGCGCGCAGTTCGGCACGGTGACGCTGGCCGCCAACGCCGTGCTGATGAATTTCTTCCTCGTCGCCGGCTATTTCCTCGATGGCTTTGCCACCGCCGCCGAACAGCTGGCGGGCCGTGCCGTCGGCGCACGTGCCGCCGCACCGTTCCGCCAGGCCGTGCGGCTGACGCTGTTCTGGGGTTTCGGGCTGGCGGGAGCCGCGACGCTGGTAATGCTGTCTGGTGGCGCCAATCTGGTCGCTCTCGTGACGACATCGGAGGACGTCCGTTCGGTGGCCGACATCTACCTGCCATGGGCGGCATTCACGGCGCTGAGCGGTGTGCTGGCGTTCCAGATGGATGGCGTCTTCATCGGCGCGACCTGGTCCCGCGACATGCGCAACATGATGCTGCTGTCGTTCCTGGTTTTCGCGGCCGCGCTGCTGACCCTTGCGCCGGCCTTCGGCAACACTGGACTTTGGGCGGCGCTGCACGTCTTCCTGCTGGTGCGAGGCTTCAGCCTGCTGACGATCCTGCGGCTCAGGGTGCGGACGGCGTTTTAGACGGTGTCCCCCGGAAGGCCCTGCGCCGTCCAGGACACTGAGCGGCAGCTTCGCGATAGGAATTTTTTCTTGACTCGGTGACCTCAGCTGTGGTAGATTTTTGCCCATGGTGCTGATTTGCGCCAATGACCCGCCGCACTGGCGGGTTTTTTGTTTGATGCGCCGTCAGCCAACGCCCGGCGAAAGCTCCGAAGGAACCCTTTGACCCGAGTTCGTTGCACCATCTGCGAGCGGGCCGTCAGCCGCGACCTGCGCTCCTGAGAGCAGTTCAGAGTTGCCTGGACGCCCAGAAGTCGAGGCGGCTGTCGCGCAACTCGCAAATCGACTTCAGCCGTTCTTTTTCGACGAAACGGGCCATTCCGGAAAGAATACGGCCTGGCAGCGAAGGCCCGGCATAGATCATGCCGGTGTAGAGCTGCACCAGATCGGCACCCGCACGGATCTTGTCCAGCGCCGTATCGGCGGAATCGACGCCGCCGACGCCGACGATGGCAAGCTCCGGCCCGAGCAGTTTGCGCATCTTCGCCAGCACGATGGTCGAACGCTCGAACAGCGGCTTGCCGGAGAGCCCCCCGCTCTCGCGCGCGGTGTCGCCGCTGCGCAGTGGCGGTCGGGAGATGGTGGTGTTGGAGACGATGACGCCGTCCACCCGCTTTTCCGTGACTTCGGCGGCGATGTCCTCCAGC